>JAAZEI010000129.1 GCA_012512355.1 Clostridiales bacterium
AAATATACTGCCGTGATAAATACTGGCTGAAAAGAATGTTTTCACATCTCCTCTCAGCCAGCAGAGTTTCATTTTATTAAATTATATGTTCTCGTTTTGGCATATCGCTTGTTTAGACGACAGGTCTTTTGCCTCGAAACAGGTTGATCAAGACGATAATAACTGCGACCACAATAAGAATGTGAATGAGTCCGCCAAATGTGGTTGCCGTAAGTAGACCTAAAAGCCATAAAACACCTAAGATAATGGCGATTGTCAATAACATATTGTTACCTCCTAATATTTTTCACACGATCAGTCTTTACTTTTTTTCGAATCTTTTTTTGTTTTATCTGCGATAAACTCGGCTGCTTTATGAATATTTTCTTTCACTTCTGCCCGGTCAGCACGGGTATCTTTTTCCATTTTCTGAGCGTTGGTTTTAACTTTCTCAACAGTTTCGCTGATGTTTTTCCCTATTTTTGATGCAGTTTTCTTTACCTGCTCAAGCTTTTTGTCTGCATCCGACTTTTTCTTCGCAGGTTTTGCTGGAGTTGTGCTTTTTTTAGCATCTGAACTTTTTTTCTTGCTGGACTTATTTTCTGTTTTTTTATCCGCCAAGGTAGATACCCTCCTCGTAGTATTTTTGTCTGGTGAGACAAGCTGTATTTAGCAAGTTTTCACCGGCTTTTAAACAATGCGACTTTTGTATACTATCATCTTCCCAATAAGCTTTGAAGCCGCTTCTGTGACTGCCAGGTAGGGTAGACGCAGCGTGCCATTTAGATGGCAATGGTAAGTGCGTCCCCAAGCCAATGCTCTATCCAACAGGAATGAGTGCGTATTACTTTTTCTGATGGATAATCTATTATACCCATCATCATAGCCTCAAATAGCATATGCGTAAATATAACCTTGAGAACAATATAAGAATTTATATACAACATTCAGAAAAAGAAAGCATCGTCTCTATAGCTCCGCCCCATGTCCGCATATCATAACCGCGTGCCGGAACACATTATATCCGACAATCTGTTCCCGTTAGCAGAGACTTTCTTATTATTATACAAAAATTTTTTATTCTCTTCAGCTTCTATGCTCATGCATTTCGTGCTAAACGCCTAGCCTTCTGATTTTTTCCAAATATCTCTTCATATCAAATTTCCTGTCCAACCCTCCCGCGTTCATATACCTGACAGTGCCAAATATCTCTCGTTCTTTCCATGGCCTGTCATGTTTTCCAAAGCACCAGGCAATCCCTGCAAAACCATTGGGATCCCTGCCATCGAGACTGTACTTGTTATTAAGATACAGTGCTGTCTCATAAGCTTCTTCCGGGGTCTTTCCCCACTCCAAAATTTTCTTTCCCCAGTACATTCTCATGTAGCCATGCATTTTCCCGGTCAGCGCCATTTCTGTTTGCGCTGCGTTCCAATAAATATCATGGGTTCTAGATTCTGCCAGTTCTATCATGGAGTATTGATAGGCTCTGCGGTCATCGCGGTGCTTGTGGAGCGCTGCCCTTGGCCAGGCAGGCAGGGAATCGAAGGCATCATAATGATTGTTATAATGAACAAAATTCATGCTCAGTTCTCTCCTGACCACCAATTCCTCAATAAATTCACCCGCAGTCTCCTGAGGAAAATCACCGACTGCCTGGATGATATACAGCGGCGATATTTAACCAAAATGAAGATACGGACTCATATTGGAGCTATAATCAAGCCCAGGATCATTTTTAAAGGCAGCGTATTGATTAAGTTTATTCGCGATAAAATCATCAAGATGGTTCTTTGCCTGACTGGTGCCCCCCTTGTAGTGAGCAGCGGTATTCACAGAGCTGTCCACATGCAGCAGTGCCAGGGCTTTGTCGATGTCGTTTACATCAATTTCATCAGCAAGCACTTTTTCAGGCAGCCGCAAACCGATGGAATTGAGGTTCACCCCATGTTCATGAAGCGGCACAACAAAACTTTGCAGTATTTTGTTGATTTTAGGCCTGAATGTCGCGGCGGTATATTCTTCCTTGGGTGAAGCAGATTCCACAGGAACAATGACATTGGTTTCCACCTGCATAACCCGGCAGTCGGCACCCTGTGCAACTGATTCGCGCCAGGCTTTTTCTATCCTCAAATAGCCTCTGTCAACAATAAGCATCGCTGCGGATGAGGCCAATTCAAGCGCTCCTATTTCCGGTGAAACTTTTCTGATGAGCATTCTGATTTTTCTTTTTGCCAGTTCTGCCTTTACTTCCCTAAGTCCTTGGAGCATAAAACGATAATGTCTCTGGTTTGCCTCCGGAAAATTGACCGTAATGCCAAAGAAAACCACCAAAGGCTTTTGCAGCGCATTTGCCTGACGCACTGCATACTCCAAGGCATGGTTGCACTCCACCCTTTGCGCACTTTGCATCCAGTACACCACATAGGGCTGATTGGCGATGCCTTTCCCACTTAGCGTTTTGATTCTTTCACTTGCAATCATAGAAAAACCTCCAACATATCACTGCACTGAAGCGCTGCTATAAGCAAGTCATAAGGCGATTTACACAGCCAGTCCATCAGTATTTTTTCTCATTTCTACTTATTCTCCAGCCTCATCATGCGCAGTTTGCTGTCGGCTTCCATGATAAACTGATCCAGGCTGATGACTCCTTCTTTGAACTGTTCAAAGCCTGCATAGAATTCTACCCTATCTTCCAGAGAATGAAGGGCTGTTGGAATATACACCATGTCCATGAGTTCTCGCAAAGTGAGAATATCTTCTTCTGTCAGCAGATAGCGCATCGTGGTTTGAGCATCCTTGAGCATGGTTTCCATCATCAGGATATCAGCTTCTAT
>JAAZEI010000130.1 GCA_012512355.1 Clostridiales bacterium
CGGCTGCACACCTAAGCCGCAGGATAACATCGTTGATCTCCCATCCCTGCCGGCAACGCAGGTTCCCGCAATGGAATTGCCCACCTCAATCATTGTCCCTGAAGGTGTTAATCCAGCCGCTGAAGAAGAATATGGGGATGATGTAGAGTATATCGGCGAACCATCACAGAATGAACAACAGGCTGATGCAGGTGAGATGTCATCCAGCGGATATGCCGGCTCAACCCCTATTCCGCTCAACCCAATTGACATGCCCACACCTACCCCCCGAGCACCGCTCAGCTTTACCTATGCGCCTTATACCGCAACCCGATTAGGTCTGACTTTTGAAAGTGTTGCGGGATATGATGTGGATGAAAGTTCAGGTGATAGTTTTATTCTTCGTCAGCCTGAAAACCAATGGCTTGATGACAAAGGCGTCGTGATTATGCTGTCTCTGACCAGCGTCAATAGCAGCTATAATAAAAACGATATCCGCAAGGACATCGTCACAAGACTTCAGGACATGGGCAGCGTTAATTACCAATCCTGGCGGCCAACCAATCCTGCTGAGCGCAATCTGCTCAAAGCGCCTGGTTATTATGCGGATTACCGCGGGGTACTCATGGATGGCACCATTATTCGAGGCCGCGTACATATGGCAGTACTTCCCGGCAATAAATTGCTCACCCTGCACATTGAACATCCCGCTGAATATAATACTGATTATATTGGCGTATACTCCCATATAAGAAATACGATTAAAACGATCTGATTGACTGCAAATCAAAATGATGGAGAAGCTAAGGCTTCTCCATCATTTTTCGCATGCCGTTAAAGAAATTTTTTTATAAAAAGAATTGGAAACTGTTATAATCAAGACTCTGCGCTGTCTTCCATTTCATAATACTCTGTAGACAAATCATCCCCATCAACATCGTTGGCGATAATTTGAGATGGAACAGGCAAGTCATCAAGGGTCCTTAATCCAAAATGTGATAGAAATTCATCGGTCGTCCCATAGAGTATAGGCCTGCCAATGGTCTCTTTTCGTCCAAGCTCTTTCACAAGATTTTTATTCGCCAGTGATTGAAGTGAATAATCGCATTTAACGCCTCTTACTGCCTCCAGATCTAGACGGGTCACAGGCTGACGATAAGCTACGATGGCCAGGGTCTCAAGGGCAGCCTGTGAAAGTGACTGCTTTTGTACGGGCTGTAAAAGCCGCTCTATATATGGCGCGTAAATAGCCCGTGTTGCCAGCTGTATATGTTCTCCAAAGCGTTTAAGTCTCAGCCCTCGCTGCTGGCTGTCATACTGTCTCTCCAGTGTGTCAATTGCCTGTTTAACCTCTGTCTCATCAGCATCCAGAGCGCGCACGAGTTCTGCCAAAGAGACAGGCTCGCCTGCTACATATAAAATTGCCTCGATGATATTGTGCAGTTCAATACTCATTGCTTCTTCCTTCGGTTAACAGAATTAAGGAGTATTTCTCCATAGGGCTCATCCTGTGTTATGCTGACACGGCCAAGCCGCAATAGCTCAAGCAATGCCAGAAAATAAGTAACCACTTCTTCCTTTGTTGGTTTATCCCTTAGCAAGTCTCCAAAGTGCTGGCTCCCCTGTCTTAGACGCTTGATGATTTGCAGCATGCATTGAGGAACGCTGTGTTCTTCACGCATAATTCGCTGCGCGATGTGCACCGGTGTCTCTTCTTCATTCTTGGGTATGCGTGCCATCACATTGGAAAAAGCCACAATCAACCCCTGCATCGTCAGTCCCGATATTTCGAAGCTCGGAGGCGGCAGCGGATACTCTTCAGGCAGCTTAGGATACATCAGAGCTGCCGCTTTCTCAAAACCTTGCATGTCAGCTGCGATTTGTTTGAAACGAGCATACTCTTCCAATTGACGTATCAAGACTGTCTGAGGGTCCTCTTCGTCTTGAGGAGGCGGCGGTTTGGGAAGCAATGAACGGCTTTTTATTTCCAGCAATGTCGCTGCCATCTGGATAAAGGAGGACGCTTCGTCCATATCCAATTCTTCTGCTTCCCTCACCGATTGAATATATTGATCTGTGATCTGCGATACAAATATATCCTTGATATCAATTTTAGCCTTGCCTATCATAAACAAAAGCATATCAAGAGGTCCGTTAAAATCCTTCAACTTAAGTGTAATCGCCATCGCCTAACCTACTACAACCCGAAAACTGCAAGAAAACCATGCAGCACAAACTGCTGAACGAAATTCACCGCCACTGAAATGACTCTGCCGACAATATTCGTTGAAAACATCAAAACAATCAGGGCAACCTGTGCTATTCTAAAACCTTTGCCGGATAGATTGAGCTTTCCCTTCAGCAGGAGATCATTAAATACATGAAACCCATCAAGGGGTGGTATCGGAAGCAAATTGAATAAACAAAGACCGAGGTTAATCATAGAAAAATGCAGCATAAACCGCTGTAGATGCAGCAGCCAGGGTACTCTTATCAATGAGGAGATCTCCCGCGCATACTGCGGAAACAGCTGCATCACAAACCCATTTTGACTGAAATTTAGCATGAGATCCATGCCACCGGGCTGACGAATTAAATCTGGTACATATAAAATAAATCCTAATAATACTGTCAAAAATGTACTGATGATAAAGAAGATCATGTTAGTGGTAACACCTGCAAGAGAAACAAATAAATCGTCTCGGCTTCCCCGTCTAAAATTGTTGGGATTGACAGGGACAGGCTTGGCCCAACCAAACCCCAGCAGGAACATACTGACTGTTCCTATGGGATCAAGATGTTTGATGGGATTAAGTGAAAGACGATTCATTAATTTTGCTGTTGGATCACCGCATTTAAGTGCAACATAGCCATGCGCTACCTCATGAAAGGTGAGCGCAATGAGAATGGCAGGGGCACGATAGAGCATAAATTGCAAAAAGCCCATAGGATCTTGCTGTAAAAAATCAATCATGTATAACCTTTCTATGAGCACGATGCAACAAATTGTATATACCGGATACAACTCCAATACCCGTCAATGCACCAAAACTGTCAAGAATAACATCCTGCAGCATGGCGCCGCGACCATTGGTCAGCTGAATGCCTTCGTCCGTCAAAGCAATTAAGCTGGCAAATATTATTAGATGCCAGAACTTGATTTTGACTGCGGGCTCCAGTAAAAACTTTAAAATCATCAATTCAATTCCCAGCAAAAAGAACTCGGAAAAATGACCTAATTTACGGGTGATAAAACTCATCATATCAGGACTGTGCCATTTCGGCACCGGAATCGCCAGAATAACAGGTTCTATCAATTCGACAACAAAGTCGCTTCTTTTTAATGATTCCTGAGAATTTTGGAGAGAATTACTCCAAATAAATGCAATGGTCAATAATATCAACAGCATGAAAAGAAACGCCGACAGGCGGCGCTTAAGGGGCAAATTCTTCAATTGACTAACCATCAGCTCCAAGGCTCTTAATTTCCTCATCAATCTGTTCCTGACTGACAAAATTAAGCGGCGAAAAACGGCCTTCTCTTGCAGTCTGCAGTTTTTGAATAGCGCCTTGTGTATTACCCTGCCCCAGGTCATATCTAGATAAGAACCAGAGTGTATCGATTTGCCCGGGTTTTTGCTCATGAGCTTTATCGAAAAATTCTTTTGCTTTGTCTTTATCATCCAGCAGCCGATAATAAATCTGTCCTATGTTATCAAGCGTGACGCTATCTTCATGGTCGTAATCTAGTGCTTCCAGATTGAAATCTAGTGCTTTTTGAGCATCATTGGTTTCAATATATAAAAAACCTAAAGTCTGGTAAGTCAATCCGCATGGACGTTCCCGATGCGCTGACTCAAGCAGTTTGATTGCCTTTTCCTGGTTACCAAGTTTCCAGTCCGCAACAGCGAAATTCATCAGCAGCTGGGTTCTGTCTTCCTTACGCAGTTCGGGAGATCGCTGAATCTTTGCCAAAATATTTTTAACTTTTTGGTAATTTTCTTCTCCGCCATCACGCAGTAAAAGAACTGTATAGGGCAGCAGATAATTTGGCTTCATGATGCCATTTTTCAACAAAGCCTCATAATCTCTTTTGGCACCCTCAATATCACCTTTCTGATGCTTGGTCAGAGCAGTGCGTACCTTGATGCCATCTAAAAACCCCATACCTTTTATCCCCCGATCTTTCTTATGAGTCTGTTGCTTCGATGCTGTAAATCCTTATATTCCAAGGATTCTGTGCCGTCAAAATCAACAAGCTCCAAACAATATACCATGCCCTGTCTGGCAATGGCAAGGGCGCGTTCAGGCGCTTTAAAGCGATGTTCGTAGATTTTTGACAGTGCAATATAGACTTTGGCGCCTCCGGTACCTGAGAGTCTTAACCCTTCATAAGTATCGGCCGCGTCTTGGTGTCTTCCCTCACGCCTGAGAATATCGGCCAAGCGCATTTGCGCCAAACTATTTACCCCCATTTCACCGCAAGCACGAAAACACATCTTGGCGCTCTCGCTTTTCCCTCGTTTTTCAAACACTCGCCCCAAGCTGAACAAATCACGCTGATCTGTAGATGACAGAGGCTGTTCGTGCAGGTTGATGAGCGCATAAATAAGTCTTGCCATGGAAACAATGTCCTGAGCGTTATGGTCCAAAATGTCATCTAGCAAAGACATTTCCCGCGTTTTAATGTATTTGAAGTAACGCTGCGGTACTTCGCAGCCTGGCAAGTCATCCTGACGGGGTTGATGAAAGATTTCACTTTCTAGCTGTGTCAGGCTGCAGGGTTTCACTCGCAGCTTGAATACCCGCCTTGCTATATGCAGCAGATCTATATTAAGCGGCGCCTCATATTGTCGGTGCATGCCTTTCATGGTTAGTCTGCTCTGAATGAGAGGCATGTCAAAGCTGGCGCCATTAAATGTCACCACCGCCTTGCAGGTCTTTAACGCCTGCATGACAGGTGCCAAAACAAATATCTCTTCGTCGTAATCACGCATCAAATATTGCGTCACGATAAAATGATCTTCTTTAAATTGCCCAATCCCTATTAAAAATGCGATTGTACCTGCACCGCCATGCAACCCTGTAGTTTCTGAATCCAAAAACAAAAGCTCTTCAGGTGATATATCGGTTATATCTTCTAAACCCATCATCAGGTGCAGTGTATTCTTGTCAAGGATTTTGACAGGAAATTCTCGGCAAGGGTAAACTACATGTTTAATAAAACAATTGTCAGCAGGTGGTTTAGCATGCTTTGAGCTTTTAATGGGCTGCGCTGAGCGCAGTTTATCAAGGAGTGATGCCATCAATCGCTGCGGAGAATATTGAAGTCTCCTCATCTTCGTCGATTCTGGGACCGGCTGTAGGCTTAGGTGTAGGGTATATAGCCCACACAACTTGCTCATAAGTGCTCCCTATTGGAAGATATGGTGCCGTTGCGGATCGCAGCGCAGAATCCTGCTGAAGCTTCGTACGAGCGCAAAGCATATCTTGAGGGAGAGGCACAGCTGAGTCATTCTGTAAGCGCTCCTCAACAAATCCTGCTAACAGGATATCACTTGCCTGCTCCAGCACATACTCTGGCCAATCCTTGATAATATCATGATAATGCTCATACGGGATATTTAATTTAAACAAGGCTCTGGCATGAGCTAAGCCGAGGTAACGCAGATGCCAGGGTTCATACGCATAACCGGTGATATCCGTCCATTCTCTTTTATAACGAA
>JAAZEI010000131.1 GCA_012512355.1 Clostridiales bacterium
ACAAAAGCCCAGGCCGAGAGCGGTCAAATCAAAGTGTACCCCAACTCAGAGTATGTATTGGTTGTCAACTCAGCTCGTTGCACCGGCTGCCAGCGCTGCGAAACCAACTGCACCCTGGTCAATGACGGCAAAGCCTGGCCATTTCTTTCCAGGATTCATGCACGCGACAAGTTTCAGTTTGGCTTGAGCGTGAGTGAGAACTATCTGGAGGATGAAGGCGTTTTTGGCAATTGGAGCATCAACCCCGAGACCTGCCGCCAGTGCGAAAACGCGCCCTGCATGACGGTTTGCCCCGTTGGAGCTATTTATCCCGACCCACTGACAGGCGTTCGTTTGCTTGATCAGGATGTCTGCATCGGCTGCGGCGCCTGCGTCACTGCCTGCCCCTGGAAGATGCCCAGGATTGACCCCTCCAAGGGAAAATCCACCAAGTGCATTGCCTGCGGTGCCTGCGTAGCAGGATGCCCCACAAGTGCTTTGAAGATCGTGCTGTGGGATGACATCGCCGCCGCGCTTTGATGCGCGAAGCACTGTCACACACAATAAGAGGAGGTTTAGTCAATGAACGGATGGTCAGGTCAACTGCTTCGCGTTAACCTTAGCACAGGACAGAGTTCTGTGGAGAGCAGCGAAAAATATTTTGATTATATCGGCGGGAAAGGCATGGCAACCCGCATTATCTATGATGAAGTGCCCAACGGCACAGAGCCCACCGCAGTAGAATCCAAGATTGTTATGGCTGTGGGCCCCAACACCGGTACCAGCTCCCCCTGCAGCGGACGCACAACGTTTTCTTTCCTTTCACCTTTTACAAAATATAACGCTATTGTTGACGCGCATGTAGGCGGTGATACCGCCGTGATGCTCAAAGGCTGCGGTTTTGACGCGATGATCGTTGAGGGTGAATCAGACACACCTGTTTATATCAATGTTCATAATGGCAAAGTGACAGTAGAGGATGCTTCTGATTTGTGGGGCAAAACCACCACTGAGACCACTGCCATGATATGTGAAAAACATGGTGCAGGCGTTAACGTATTGGCCATCGGCCAGGCGGGTGAAAATCTGCTGAACCTGTCATGCGTACTCAGCGGCGTCGCCCATAGTGCCGGCGGCGGCTTGGGCAAGCTGTTTGGCGCCAAAAAGCTTAAAGCCATCGCCCTGTACGGCAGCGAACCCACCCTGGTGGCTGACCCCCAAAGGATACTTGATCTCAACAACCATGTGATGAGTGACCTGATGGGCGCCAACAACAACCACGTAGTTCCCACCGTGCCGCAGAGCTGGTCCCAGTACTCCAACAAGAGCACCCGCTGGACCGGTCACCCCGGCCTGACCTGGGGCGCTGCCCCCGGCGGCCCCATTGATACGGGCGAATCAGCACCCGGCCAGCCCACCCTGATGGGTTACCGCACACAGAAGGCTGTGTTTGATCACGGCGCGATTGCTGAGAAATATACCGTCAAGATGGTTGGCTGCACAACCTGTCCCGTACGCTGCTATGGCGCGCTGGATATTCCCCATCTGGCGAAATATGGCCGCAACACCACGCATGCCAACACCTGCCTGGGCAACCGTCCTTATGTTGGCCTGATGAAGAACTTCAAAGACTTTGAAGATGAGGGCGACGGCAAACTCACCGCCGGTGTCTACAGCGCCATTTTGGCAGATGACTATGGCCTGTGGGACAACTATGGCGAGCTGCGAGCGACG
>JAAZEI010000132.1 GCA_012512355.1 Clostridiales bacterium
ATATCCGGCAAAAGAAGGCAAATGATCGCGACCACCCAGGCGCTTTTATGCGAGCCCGTGACAGAGCGCGCCAGATACCACATCGGGAAAACCCAGGCATTGATCAAAAAGGCATTGAGCAATTGAATCGTCCGGAAGGTATCCACAGCGCCGCCCAGGCCATACAGGTGGGAAAGCAGCAAGGGATAAAGGAGGGCGTCATATTTGATCGGCTGGGTGCGGAATAAAACCTGCCCTGTTGTAAAAAGGCTTCTGGCGAGGTTGGTGTACCAGGCTTCATCCGGCATGATCCAGGGATTGTCGCTCCAGGAAAGTGCTATGAGGAAGCGAGCCAAAACAGCCGCTAGATACAAAAGGGTCAGGTATATGGAACTTCTTTTGTGAATATGCCGGCTGATACTCTGATGATTCATAAAGTCTCCTCTTGTCATATGATCAGTGCAGAACCTGTCAGACGCAAACATTGTAACGGATAGTTACAACAAAACTAACGGATAATTACAACAAAACTCTCTGTGTTTCTTATTCTACCAAGAAACCTCACAAAGACAAACTTATTTTTATCAAGACTGCGCATGGACAGAATATGTTTGAATTGACCGGCAGGGCTTATTTTATCGTCATCGGGTATACTTTGATTGAAAATGCATAAGAGTCAAAAAGAGGCGATCCATGTTTACACGAAGCAGCTCATGAGAAGGGGAAAAAGCATGAGAAATTTAAAAATAAAACTACTCAGTATCCTGATGATGTTGGCCCTGATGTCGAGCTTGACAGGCTCTGCGTCTGAAAAAACTCAAAAGGGATATATCGATATCACCGCGGATGTCGCCAGGGGGCTGATGACCTTTGAAGAGACTTCGCCGGGCGTTAAAATGTTAAGAGGTGTCATTATCATCAATGTATCACCCCTGTATACGAAGTACCACATTCCCGGGTCAAGGCTCTACCCCCTGGAGGATGGCATGCTTGACGCTGCCCTGCCCTCATTTGACCCGGCTCTAATATACTTGGTTTACGGGCAATCCAACAGCGCGTCGATGGAAGGCGCCGGCAAACTTGCTGATGCGGGGTTTGAAAAGGTGTTCAGGCTTAAAGACAACCTCTCCGCCTGGAAGCGCGCTGGCTATCCTGTAGTTTCCTATAATCATGGCAAACCGATATATCCCGCGGCAGACTATGCCGACGCAACGCCTGAAATAGCCAAAGCGCTCCTGGACTTTCTCTCTGATCTGCTGATCATCGATGTATCAAGCAAATCCAGTCAGGGACACATTCCGAGTGCCATCAGCTATTCTGCAGACGACGGAACACTGGACGCGATTATCCCGACACTTGATCCGGCGAAAAAGTATTTGGTTTACGGCCACAGTGATAAAGAATCAAAAACCGGCGCAAAAAAATTGATAAAAGCGGGATTTGAGTCGGTGTTTAGGCTAAAAGGTAATTTCTCAGCTTGGGCGGACGCCGGATATCCTATAGAATAATTGCGAAGCGGGCTGATGAGTAGTTGAAAAGCCCGCTTTTACATCACCTTGCGAAGGGTTGAGTATTTAAAGCTATTGCCATCACTGCCCTCACTGAAAACATGGATCCTTTTGACCATCAATTAAGAACACGATAGAATATTCATGCAAACATTTGAATAGAGTCTGCCCATCAAACTGTGATAAATCCAGGCAGAAAAAGACAGTTCGTGGTAAAATGAGCTTATAGAAAAGGTTTGAGGCATGAGGTTGCAACTATAAAGGAGTTCTGCATGCAAAATAAATCCGGCTTAGAACACCAGACGTATGAGAAACGGCACTTCGAAGGCTTGCATTTATCGCAGGACAGACTCAGAGGCCTGACCCTGATTGATTGCAGCTTTGAAGGCTGCGTGTTTGAAGAATGTATTTTGGACGATTGCCGTTTGCAGGAATGCAGATTTGAAGAATGCAGGTTTGTGAATCTCAAGTCAGAGGGCAGCG
>JAAZEI010000133.1 GCA_012512355.1 Clostridiales bacterium
ATCCTTCGAATCGGCATTTTTCATAAAGTAGACGCCAAAGCGCAGTGAATCAAGCGTTGATTGCGATGCCCCAAACTTTTCAACGATGGCTTGCTTGGCTATCGATAATGCTGTTTCAAGTGAGATATCCTCAGCCCCGGGAAGGGGTGCGCCGAAAAATTCTGCTTTTTCCTCAAGAGACCAAAACAGTTGTGGGCCTTTCTCCTGTTCAAGTGCAGCCATTTTGCTTTGTCGGTCGCTTGCTTCACTTAAATTTTTACGTTGCGTTTCCAAGGTTTCTTCCCGTGTAGGCGCTCGGGATAACTTCACACTGCTGCCATCAGCCTGGAAGATTGCCTGATAATGGATGGCCCCGTATGCATCACGAAAGGTAATGCTCCAATACTTGACGTCTGGTTGTGACTGGAGGCTGTAGAACGATGCATAGGTGGAAAACTGTGCCAATGTGTTCTCGTCAATATGTGAATACTCCCGGGTCAGACGACTCACAGCAAGCGTTTTCGCTTCTTCAAAAGTGAAATCTTCCATGTCAGGGACAAGGTTCAACTCGTCTGCTTGCCCCAAACGATTGTTTATTATTAACTGCTGTGTAAACCAAGCCTTGTCTTCCAGTGACCATGTGTAAAAGGGGCCACGAATGCCTTCCAATATGTTCCCCGATTCGTTGGCCAAGTGGCCGGGCCAGTATGCTGACAGGCGTTTCGTCAGTTCGGTATCCAGTTCACTTTGCGAAAGTGCGTCCAAATTATCGAATGCGGACACATCCATCTCATGATCCCGCATCGCCTGCACCAGCGCCTGTTTGTTCTCAAGAGACCAGCCTGCAAAGCCCGAGGATGCGAGCGGGTCAAGCTCCATCGTCCGTTCTCCAAGCAAGCGCCAGCCCAAGACGGTAGCAGCTGCCACAAGGGTCACCATCACGAGTACCAAGGCGAGTACCACAGACCAACGCAGCCGTTTCTTGGGCGATGTCTGCGCTTGAATGTAATGCAGCACCCGGCGCTCATGTTGCGAAGTCCATTGCAATGAGCTGATTCGCCTTTGAACTCGGAAAACCACTTCAGTTCTCGTCATAATACCACTCCTTTAACTCATCCCGCAGGGCTTCCCTGGCTTTCTTCAATCGGTAGCCAACAACACGTTCGGTAACGCCCAGTATTTCTGCTGTCTGAGCAATGGTGATTTGATGGAAATAGTAAATCACCAATGCTTCACGTAGTTTTCTAGGCAAGCCCATGATCGCTTGCGTCAACGTGTCATCAAAAGGCTCGCTGTCAGGCGCTGCAATCGGTAGCTCGTCCAAGGGAACCCTTCGATCAACCCGTCTTAACCAGGCTGTGCGCAAATAGTCCCTGCACGTGTTGATGGCAATGGTCATCAACCAAGCCTTCTCATTTGATGCTGCTCGCAATCGATCCAGATTTCTATATGCCTTAAGAAAGGTATCCTGAACAGCATCTTCTGCAGCATGGGCGTCGTGCAGGATTAGAAAGCAGGTGTGTAACAGGCTTTGGCCATACTCCTGCATCATGTTTGTCAGCCGTTGATCTGCTGATAAATAGCCATCTTTTGTGCCTTGCACGTCATCACCTCCTACCCTAATAGACGATACAAACGCTTGTAATCAACAATTTCATTTCTATTGTACTATGGGTTATCTACATGGCAATGATGCCCATATCTTTGTAAATCATGGCTCCAGCATTCCACGGAAGAGCTCGACATCATCACGATAATTGATAAAGTCTGCCATCTTCTTTAGTGCTCTTGCCTGATAGATCTGAAAGGTCCGGATTGACTTTTCGTTCTCAGACCCCCACATGTCAACGTGCTCCTTCATTATCCTATACCAATCCAGCTCATCCATCACATGCCGCCTAACGATGAACGCTTCATCCTCCGTCAGCACTGAAAATAGGCTGTCAATGCACTTTAACCGCCGTTCGTGAAGAGAAATCAAATCATGGACTTCTGCTGATACTTGCTCATCGGGAATTCCGTGTGCCTTTGCATATGTTAGCCTTTTCTCTGCTTCAATGATGGGTCTGAGCTTCAACAATCGCTTCACATCATTGCCTGAAAACTCTTTCATGCTTTCTCCTAACTTCAGCTTTGACCGAGGTTGCTTGTCAAACCTTGCTGACGAACCTCCGCAACAGCTAACTTATTGTTTAATAGATTCTGGCCAGGCATGGTCCGCCATTATCGTAAAGCTTCGAAGGTCTGTGAAGGAGTGCAAGTATCGACACAATACATGAAAATTTTCAGGTCTTCATGAAGGTGCCCTGGATGCCTATTCAGCCATTGTTAACGGATAAGGGCACAGCGATAATGGGTAGTCGAAATGAAGCGTTAGCATTATAGTGCTACAATTAATAGAACATTAGTGGCATTCCTGTTCCCATTCCAGAACATTAGAATGGGTTAGAGGTGATGCATAATGCCACACAAAAATCGGGAGTTTTGCGATGCCGGCAACTTCTTCCGACAAGCCAGGTTGTCAAAAGGTTTGACGCAGGATAAGCTCTCTGAACTTGCTCAGGTCAGCCCGCGTCATGTTACTAACCTGGAAAACGGTAAGATCAACCCCAGTTATGAAACCATGCGCAGGTTGTTAAATGTTTTGCAGGTGGACCCAAGACCCCTCTTCTGTCCAGATGTGGTAGCAGAAACTGACCTGGAGAAGGAGTTGATCCGCTCTTTTCGGCGGTGCGAAGCAGCAGATCAAATGACCTTGTTGAAGATATCAAGTTGTCTTGAATCCAATTGCCAATCAGATTAGCTATTAATTGCACCTTTGGGAAGCATTGATG
>JAAZEI010000134.1 GCA_012512355.1 Clostridiales bacterium
ATCCTAAGACCGAACTGGAGGGCGCGTTTGCTTGTAAGCTTCAGTCTTCCACTAACATGAGGACGCAGGTTCTAATGCGCCCAAGTTCATCATATCAGATAAGATGGTGTGGCATCTGCTGACATAGGCTGACATTTAAAGGAAGATTTGAAAGGACTAAAAAGTCAGAAAAGGACAAGGGTCTCGGCGCTTTTATTAGCGATTATCCTCTGAATATAATCCACTTAATTCTGATATAAGAGTTAGCAAACCATAAAGATGACAAACCCCACTGTCAAAGCGATATAGAATCCCTTTGTTTTATAACCAACTTTAGAATATCTCTAAAACCTCAGGCAGGAACGCTCTATTCATGGTAAAATATAACCATTAAAACTATGGTACTGAACTCACATCAACTTGAAAACGAGGATATGATTTGGAAAATAAAAAAAGCAGTTTGTTCGAGAAACCATCCGCAATCATGATATTGGCTTTATTCAGTTCGTTTTTGTGGGGAAGTGCTTTTCCTGCGATTAAAGTTGGATACGAACTGTTCCAAATCAGTGGCAATGACACCTATGGGAAAATTCTATTTGCCGGGTATAGAATTTTTATAGCAGGCCTCATGATCTTGTTTTTTTGCATTTTTACCGGACGAAGAATAAAAATAATAAAACGCGACATCAAAGGTGTCATGCTGTTAGGACTTTTACAAACAGCCATCAACTATACGTTTTTTTATATAGGTGTTTCCAATACCAGCGGAACCAAGGGATCCATATTATCAGCGACATCAACTTTATTCTCAGTGATATTGGCACACTTTTACTATAAAGAAGACAAATTAACGGCTAAAAAAATGATTGGTTTAGTTATAGGGTTTGCGGGCGTTGTTCTTGTTAATATAAATACCGGCAATGTCGGGGCGGCTTTGCTTTAACAGGAGAAGGCTTTGTTTTAATGGCAAGTTTGACAGGAGCCATCTCCGGAATATATACGAAAAAACTTGCCAAGAAAATAGATACCTTTCTGTTGACAGCCTATCAGCTTTTAATAGGGTCAATTTTTTTAATAACGCTTGGAATCTCAGGCGGGTCAAAAACACTTTCCTTTACAAATCAAAACATTGGGTTATTGCTGTATCTAGCTTTTATTTCAGCAGCGGCATTCTCAATTTGGACCATTTTACTGAAGTACAATGGAGTAGGAAAAGTCACGATATATAAATTTACCGTCCCGATATTTGGCACCTTTCTTTCCTATATATTTTTAAAGGAAAGGTTGCTGGGGTCTAATGTGATTCTGGCTATTGTATTGGTATCCCTTAGTATTATTCTGATCAATGCAGACAGAATAAAAGAAATGTAGACAGACGGTCTGCTGACAATAGGTACTCCATGTAAATCTAATCAAATCAGAACATTATTGATTATTTCGTAAAATATGGACATGATGGGTCTACATCAACTTCACCTGTCAAAAACCGCAGGAAAAACAGCGCGAGCAAATAAAGTATTCTTTGATCCGCTATTTTTCGTGCAATTTGATATGTAAAAAAGCTACGAATGTGATCAAATTGATTGCATTTATGCTAAAATTCTATTACAATACTGTTCATATTCCTTTGCTAAACGAGGTTTTCTAAACGAGGGCAGTGATTTAATGAGAGAGATTTTTGCACAGATTCCTTCATCAATAGTAGATGCTGTTGTATATACAACCATTCTGCTTGTCTTTTTGGCTGGGTTGTTTAAGTGCATCTTCCCCTATCGAAAAGGGGCCTATTTATTTAGACGAGCGATTCGCTCGCTTGAATTAATGGTTAACAAAGAAGGCACCCGGCCTGTCTGGCAGGAAGCTAATTTTATAGGTAAACCTATGCAGGAAAACTGGAAACACTTTCTTCATAATGCCCAGCACCTTGATTTGCGCGGACTGGGCTGCAGTGTAGATGATTACATCAATGAAGATGATATCTTTGACAAGTATGCCCACCTTCAGCTGGCGGAGACTATCCCTGGATTGCTGACTTCTCTGGGCATTCTGGGCACTTTCATCGGTCTGATGCGCGGGCTGGGAAACCTGGATATTACTAGCGCAGACAGCACCATGCAGGGCATCTCCTCCATGATTGCCGGAATGACATTTGCTTACGGCACATCCATCGCGGGTATTGCGGCATCACTTTTATTCAGCATCCTGTTTAGGGCAGCACAAGGTTCTGCCCTCAGCGCTATGGATGATTTTACTTTCAGCTTTTCAGAGCTGGTGATGCAGCGGCCTATTGATGACAATGTTTATCAAAAAGCGCATTTAGAGGATCAGGAAGCCTTCCTGAGCCGTTCAGCCACGGAGCTCAACCGCAGCCTCACTGATGGGGTTGGCCATGCCATCGAGCAGGCTTTTGTGCCCATCAGCCAAAGTATGTCAAACTTCATTACAGCCCAGACACAAAGCCAGATGGAGGGGCTTGACAATATTGTCAGCCACTTCATCGCCCAGATGAACAGCTCGCTCTCAGGCCAGCTGCACCAATTGGGCAAGACCATGTCACTTATCAACCAGGCGCAGACGGTGAGCCACGAATCCATCACCCATACGATGTCCGCCGCCGAAAGCCTCATGGCCACGATTGGCAGCACCCAGACAGTGACCCGGGAAGTGATTGAGCGTTTTGAAGGCTATATAGCTGGGCTGGACAGAAGCCAGTCAAGCAATTTGCACTTGGCGGAATCAATGTCTTCAATGCTTGCTGATATGCACGCGAATATGGAACAGCAAAGCATAGGCTACCAAACGCTGTTATCCGGTCAAAGTGATATGGAAAGCCAGATGCAGCAATATGCCCAATGGTCAGGACGGGTGCTGGAGGCTGTTGATAAGCAGTCTGCCAGCATGATGGAACGCAACCACGAAGTTTCCAATCAGATGGCTGCCTCATCTAAACTTCTGTCAGGCTCCTATACTTCCTTTGTTGAAAACATCTCCACCGGCCTTGCGCGCACCATGGGCATGTTCGAAGAGAATATGCATGACATGATGAAGGAACTGGGCCGTCAATTATCTGAATATAGCCAGTCACAGCCAAAAGGCACAAAAGGCGAAGTGGAACTGGCCGGTTTTACCCGCATGCAGCAGGCTATGACTGAGATGACCGCAGCACTTAACAAGGCTTTGATTGCTCTGGAACAAAAGGCAGCGCAGGAGGCCTGAATTGATCAGCAGCAGAAAAAAAAGAACCCGTCATAGACAGCCTGATAACAAAAGCTATTGGACGTCTTTTTCTGATATGCTGTCCTCTGTCCTGCTTGTGATCATGCTGGCTCTTGTATTTAGCATTTACCAATACTATTCGCAGCTTGATATCAAAACCAAAGAACTGGACGCGCAAAAATCAGAGCTTAATCGAACACAACTTATTCTAGCCTCTCAGCAAACCGAGCTGGATAAGTCGCGGGTTGCCCTCATGGGCAAAGAAGAAGAACTGGCATCAATTCAGATTCAGCTGGATAAGCAGGAGAATGATTTGTTTGCGGCGCAAACTGCTTTGCTGACACAGGAAGAAGAGCAGGCACTTTTGCAGCTGCAGCTGGCAAGCCAGCAGGATGCATTGTCAAGCCAGGAAATTCGTTTGGGCGCGATGCAGGAATTGATGAACGCTCAGCAAACACAGCTGGATGATTTGCTGGGGCTGCGCACCGAAATTGTTCAGGAGCTCAGCGCTTCGCTTAGCGCCGCTCATCTGGCAGCCAAAGTTGACCCCAGCACAGGAGATATTATGCTCGACAGTCAGCTGATGTTTGACACAGGGCGCAATCAGCTGTCTTTTGCCGGACAGCAGCAGCTGGCAAGCCTCATCCCTGTTTATCTGGAGGTCTTGATGCGGCCTGAATACATCGATTATGTGGCTGAAATCATCGTGGAAGGACACACGGACAGCAAAGGCAGTTATATCTTTAACCTAGAGTTGTCGCAGGACCGCGCACTCTCCGTGGCAACCTTTTGTCTTGAACTGCCCATGCTATCAAGCATCCAGCGAAGCTTGCTGACAGATATTCTAACCGCCAAGGGCCGCAGTTATTCAGACCCGATAAAAAATCCTGATGGCAGTGAAAATATGGACGCCTCAAGACGCGTTGAGATCAAATTCCGTCTAAAAGATACTGAAATGATTCAGCGCATGAATGAAATATTAACGCAAGTTAGAGAACCATGAAAAAGACAGCGTTTATCGCTTTTATGCTGGTGCTTCTCCTGGGCTCAACGCTAGTTTATGGCTTGGTTGGCAGTAAGCTCGAACTGAAATCACAGCCTGTCATGGTGGTGTCCGCGGCCCAGCAGCCGGCTGAATTCAAGCGCTTGCAGGATGCGGTCAAAAACCGGTCCCTCGTGGGCACCGCCTTTCAAAGTGAACTGTCTGGATCCGCTGAAGACTATCAACTGGTTGTTTATACAGTACATTTATATAACAAAGGCCTGGTGGCGGCTGACATGGCTGAAATGGTTATATCACCTTCCAAGAACGATGTGCTTTGTTATACCGATGGCTCTGTGCAGGGCAAACTGCCAAGCATCTATGTACCCGCAGGCGGCAGCGCCAGCATCCGGTGCGTATTGCTGACAAAATCGCCGTCCAAGCTCAATACCGTGCGGGATGCCTACATCAGTTATTATGTCTGGGGCAATCCGATGACTATCAAAGTCACCTTTAGTTAAATCAAATAAATTGATGCTATTCCTCGTTTTGTTGATTCCCAAATCAAATTGGAGCAATTCAGGTAAAACCGGCCCATTATTGTTAATATTCTCTCATGTATTCGCTTGCGATTGGTTCAATAAAAGGATATAATGTATGCGAGTGCTTTTGGGCATTCAACTATTTATTTATACTTAGGAGGAGATCCAATGACAAGAATTGGCATTAATGGTTTTGGACGCATAGGGCGTCTTGTTTTACGTGCAACATACGAGAATTTTACAGATGTACAAGTCGTCGCTATCAATGACCCCTTTATCAGCGTTGACTACATGGCATATATGCTGCGCTATGACACTGTGCACGGGCAGTTTAAAGGCGACATAAGTTTTGATAAGGACAAAAACACACTGACCATCAACGGCAATGTGGTGAAGACTCATGCCGCCATGAAACCCGAAGATATTCCGTGGAGCGAATCCGGCGCTGAGTACATCGTCGAATCCACAGGTGTATTCACAACAACACCAACTGCTTCTGCCCACCTCAAGGGCGGTGCCAAAAAGGTCGTTATTTCTGCTCCTGCCAAAGATCAAGAAACCCCCATGTTCGTGATGGGTGTCAACCATAAGCTCTATAGCAAGGACATGGATGTTGTCTCAAACGCATCCTGCACCACCAACTGCCTGGCCCCCCTGGCCAAGGTTATCAATGATAAATATGGCATCACCGATGGCCTCATGACCACCGTCCATGCCACCACCGCCACACAGAAAACCGTAGACGGCCCCTCCGCCAAAGATTGGCGCGGTGGCCGCGGCGCAGCATTTAACATCATCCCCTCCTCTACCGGCGCTGCCAAGGCAGTGGGTGTTGTCATCCCCGAGCTCAAGGGCAAACTGACCGGCATGGCCTTCCGCGTCCCCACGGCTGATGTCTCCGTTGTTGACCTTACAGTCAACCTGGCCACTTCAACCACTTATGAGGACATCAAAGCCACCATGAAGGCTGCCAGCGAGAGCCCGCAATGGGAAGGAATTATTGGATACACCGAAGATGCGGTCGTTTCAAGCGACTTCATCCACGAAGATCGCACTTCCGTATTTGATGCGGGCGCAGGCATTATGCTGACAGACAAATTCGTCAAATTGATCGCCTGGTACGATAATGAGTGGGGTTATTCCTGCAAGACCGTAGAACTCATTCGTTACATGGCAAAAACTGACGCAAAGTAATCTAAATCTTTCAAAGGTCCGGCAGTCTATTTGACAGCCGGACCTTTTTAATATCCGTATTAGATTAAAATTACTGACTCAATCATTCTATCAAAAGTTATACAATTCCTTATATTTACTAGTCAGGTACCCAGTGTAATGGCTGACATCAAAAGGCTTGCCTGTGGCGCTCACCAGCAGAGCCTCTGGTTTCAGCATACCGCCATGCCTATGAATTGCTTGTTTTAACCAACCATTGATAGGCGCAAAGTTTCCGTTTCGCAAGGAACCTTCAACATCGATATCCTCTGCCATCTTGTCATATATCTGTGCCGCATAGGCAGAGCCCACCGAATAGCTGGGAAAGTAGCCAAAGGAGCCGCCGGACCAGTGAATATCCTGCAGTACACCCCTTCTGTCGTCGGGTACCTCAACACCAAGATAGGATTGATACAGTTCGCGCCAGGCGCCGGGCAGGTCTTTTACCAGCAGGCTTCCGTCAAACAGTGCCTTTTCCAGTTCAAAGCGAACCATGATATGCATTGAATAGGTCAGTTCATCCGCCTCGACGCGGATAAGGCTGGGCTTTGCCGCATTTAGAGCCTGATAAAGCTGATAGCTGCTGATGCTCGCAAAAACTTCAGGGAAACCTTCTTTTAGCATTGGCAGCAGGCTTTGGGCAAAAGGCAGGCTGCGCCCCAGCATGTTTTCGTACAGACGCGATTGACTTTCATGAATTCCCATGGATACACCGCCGGCGAGTCTGCCAAACTGCAGTTCATCAGCAATGCCCAATTCATACAAGGCATGACCCGCTTCATGGATGACACTATAAAGCGATGAGAGAAGATTATCTTCATGATAATGTGTGGTGATGCGGACATCCCATTTATTAAACCCCTCTGTAAACGGATGCTCAGTTTGTCCCAGGATACACCGTTTCTTGTCAACGCCCATCAAAGCCATCACCCTATCTGAAAGTTCCGCCTGCTTGGAGACCCCGAATGATTTGTTAAGCCAATCTGTCGCTGGCCCAACCGCCTGACCAATCTCCCTCACCAGGGGCACGAGTTCATCACGCAGCTGTTTAAAATATTCCGAAAGATAAAGCTGCGTCATGCCGGGTTCAAAATCATCCAGCAGTACGTCATAAGGCGGTTTTGAAGAATCACGATAGGAGGCGAAACGGATATTGGTTTTTACCAGTTCTTCAAGATAAGGCCTGAAAACCTCGAAATCATTGTTGTTTTTCGCATGACGCCACACAGAAGTGGCTTTATTGGTGAGTATTATATACTCAACAAACTCTTCTTTGGGGATGCAGGTACTGTTCTTATAATCACGCTGTAGCTCTTGTGCCTCCCGAAAAGTCTGCAAGTCGATGTTCGCTTCTTGTTCAGTCAGAGTTTGCAGCATATCCTTTACTTGATCGTTGATAAGCAGTTCATACTGCATTTTGGATATCGTCCCCAAAGTCTCTCCCCTTGCTTCATCTGAAGCGGCGGGGGCAACCGTCTGCGCATCGTAGCTGAGAATGCCGCTTGCATGATTGAGCGCATGCAGCTGCCGCTGCAAGGCCTTAAAATCCTTCGTTATTTTTTGTATATCCATATAAACCTCCCTCTTCTGGAGCGATTATAGCATGCGAATAAAGAATCTGCTACAATATGCCTGACAGGAGGGTGAATGCAGATAAAAACGCTTGCCATTTATGACTTTGACGGCACGATGCTCAGCGGCGACAGCATTGTACGTTACATCGCCTATGCGATGAAACAGGGGTTTGAGTCCCCCTGGTCTGTTTTTCGACATGCAATGAACGCAGCCTGTGCCCTCACAGGGCTTAAAAGCATAAACCAGGGCAAAAGCAGTGCCTTGAAATTTTTAAGGAATATGGATCCCGCCATTCAGGAAGAGTTTAACCGCAGTTTCTGTCGTGAGATACTTACCCCACGTTTGTATCCAAAAGCTATAAAAAGTATGAAGCGACATCATAGGGATGGCTGCCATATTCTACTGGTTTCTGCTTCACCTGACATTTATTTAAAACACATGAAAGAATTTCTACCAATTGACGAAGTTTTGGCATCCCCGACTGATGAGCAGGGGATAGTGTCCAGCTCAACACGCGGAGCTAAAAAGGTGCGCCGGGTAGAAGACTGGGCCAAGGAACAGACTTTTCAAGTAGACTGGCATGCAAGCTGGGCTTTTGGCAACAGCATACACGACCTGCCGGTTATGCGCTTATGCGGCCGCCCCATTTGCATCAACCCAACGCGCCATATGCGAAAAGAGGCAGTGGGTCTGCCTATCGAGTATTGGAAGGCACAAGACAGTTCCGATATGTAATTTCTCATTCTGCCGAAGGCGTTTTTTGTCATATGCTAAACCCCCACCAATTTTGGTGGGGGTTTAAATGAGCCATCATAGAAAAGTTTAGGTTATCGACGGATGCTGCCATCCTTGATTTTTGCTGCCTTGCCTTGCAAGCCACGCAGATAGTACAGCTTTGCACGGCGCACTTTGCCTTTGCGCACTACTTCAATGCTGTCAACACGGGGAGAATGCAGCGGGAAGGTGCGCTCGACGCCAATGCCGTAAGACATGCGGCGAACGGTAAAGGTCTCGCGGCAGGAGCCAGACC
>JAAZEI010000135.1 GCA_012512355.1 Clostridiales bacterium
CTTGGAGATGATGAGTATCCAATTTCTCCGGCGCCAGAAAGGGAGACCCATCTTCCATATTATTTGCATATTAACCAGCCTATAGGTCACATATACGGCACGCTGAGCTATAATTCGCGAAGCAAATCATGGATTATCAAAGGGGAAGCCCCTGTTTGCGAAATGGCCAAACGTCTATTCCCCGGCAGTGATTCAGGCAAGAGAGGCGTTGCTAAGTTTTCAGCTCATCGCCGCATCATTGGCGATATCAATTGGCTGATGCAGCGCTACCCTTTGGCCATACTGCCCAAGGACCTCAACAGATGGGAATCGGCACTATTAGAGGCGCAAGCTTATGAACGTGAGAAACAGCTCTTATTCTCACCCGGCAGCGATATCAAGCCACCCAGCGGCGTATTTACAGGAGAACTGCGCGGCTTTCAGCAAATAGGACTTAACTGGCTATCGCGGGTGAACAGAGGCCTGCTGGCGGATGAAATGGGCCTTGGAAAAACTGTTCAAGCCCTGGCGCTGCTGGCCTCCACTGCTTCTTTCCCCTGTCTGATTGTTGTGCCGCCTCATCTTATCCTCAACTGGCAGGCTGAAATATTGCGTTTTTTATGCCTTAATGGATCTGCTCCGCGTATTCATATCATCAAGGGGCTCAAGCCTTATGCACTGCCCGAAGCGGATATTTATCTTGTACACTATCTCTTGCTGCGCGGGTGGAAACACAGCCTGCCCCAACTGTCTGTACGCGCTCTCATCTTTGATGAGATACAGGAGCTTCGTCATACAGGAACAGAGAAATACTCGGCTGCTTCTTTACTGTCGAGCGCATGCGAGCGGGTCTACGGTCTATCTGGGACGCCCATTTATAATCAAGGAGGCGAAATTTGGAATGTTATTAATATCCTTGATTTTCATTTCTTGGGCGACTGGGAAAGTTTCTCTCGTGAATGGTGTTATGGTTATGGCAATGCAGTAGTCATCAAACCCGAGCAGCTGGGGGAACATCTGCGGCGAGAAGGTTTGATGCTGCGGCGCACAAAAAAGGAAGTCCTCCCCGAACTGCCAGACAAGCGTCGGCTGGTGCAGGAAATCGACTCAGACAGCGCCATATACAAACGTCTGATGCTGCCAGTACTTGAAAAGCTGAAGCTTTGGGCGATGGATAAAAGCTTAACACCGTCTTTGCGCGCTTTGCTCGAGGGGCAGATATCTCAGGAAGAGCGGCAGGCTACAGGCATTGCAAAAGCTGCTTATGTATGTCAGTTTGTTCGCGCCCTCATCGAATCGGGTGAAAAGGTTCTTTTATTTGCTCATCATCACGCTGTGATGGATATCTTTAAAGCAGATCTAAAAAGTCTGTCGCCTGCGTTTATCACCGGCAGAGAAACAGCTGCGCAAAAAGAAAAAAATCTGAGTCGATTCATGAATGGCCGCACGGATATCTGCTGCATCTCATTACGGGCAGCTTCCGGGCTTAACCTGCAAAGAGCGAGTGCGGTCGTTTTTGGGGAACTTGATTGGTCGCCTGCTGTTCACAGTCAGGCAGAAGACAGAGCACATCGAATCGGACAAAAAGACTCTTTGCTGTGTTATTATCTTGAGAGCCCCAAGGGCAGCGATGCGGATATTCAGGAAAGATTAGGTCTGAAGGTCAGCCAGTTTCTCGGTTTGATGGGAGAAGTTCCCCAAAGTGCTTTGCTGGAAGCCGAAAATGCTAATATGGCAAGACAGCACGCCGAGAAACTGCTTATGCAATATTATCCACAGATGCCAAAGACTGAGTTTGACAAATAAGAACCTTTGTTCTATTATGTTTCTAAAATAAAGGGGGCTCTACATGCGCATACTGGGCATTGATCCAGGCTTGGCAACGATGGGCTGGGGCATTGTTGATTCAGGACAAAGCCGCCATAGTTTTGTGGCCTGCGGGGTCATATCAACCAAGCCAAATACGCGGTTTCAGGACAGGTTAATCCAAATCAAAACTGCGATTTGCGACCTGTTAATCGAATATGAACCCGATGAAATCGTATTTGAAGAGCTCTTCTTTTCAAGGAATGTGACCACTGCCCTGACAGTAGGAGCAGCAAGAGGTGTTGCTATTTCGGCCTGCGCCGATTATACACAGATGCTGTATGAGTATACACCCATGCAAATCAAACAGGGTATTACGGGATATGGTCATGCTGATAAAAAACAGGTTCAGCAGATGGTGGCCATGATTCTCAGCCTCAGTGATGTTCCTAAACCTGACGAA
>JAAZEI010000136.1 GCA_012512355.1 Clostridiales bacterium
CACCCCAACTACCTGCGCCTGGGCCTTCTGCCAAACAGCAAGAGCGTCAAAATCGATCAGGTGCGCGATATCCTGGCTCAACTCAGCCAGTATCCCCTTGAAAGCGGCCGCCGGGTGGTGGTTCTTGAGGATTTTGACCTTTTTACTGTGGCCGCCCAGAATGCATTGCTCAAAGCCATTGAGGAGCCGGATGACGTCACGGTGTTTATTCTGACCGCCACCAACGAAAAATCAGTGCTCCCCACCATCCTGTCCCGCTGCAGGCTGCAACGCTTGCCTGCCTGGCCGGATGATTTGCTCGAAACTTTCCTGATTGGGCGAGGACTTCCTGCCCAGACTGCCCGGGATTTGGTACCTCTGTCCGGCGGCAGCCCTGGATCAGCGCTGCGCTTGGCGGGTGATGAGGATTTTTGGGGGCTTAAATCCCGTGCCGATAAGGCACTCTTAAGCCTTACAAACGCTTCGCAGCTCCCTGAAGTCTCGGACCAGTTCAAGGAGTTTCGCCAGGAATCAAAGCAGTTGCTTGACTATCTGGAAGCCAAAGCCATTGCTTCCTTTACCCCAAACGCTTCCGATCCATCCGATCCCGAGGCTTTTGGCAAAGCGTCCCGGAAGCACCGGGCAATGCTTGAATCCCTTTTTCTGGCACAGCGCCAGCGTGCGTCTAACGTAAGCTGGCAGGGAATTGCAGACCAACTATTGCTTACTATTTTGGAGGAATATCAACCATGCCCATGGTAATTGGCGTTCGTTTTATTCAAGCTGGCAAGATCTTTTATTTCAGCCCGGGCACACTGTCCCCTGTGGTTGGAGACGCGGTGATGGTGGAAACCGCCCGAGGCGTTGAGATAGGCCAGGTCGCACAATCCGCCCATCAGGTGGATGAAATATTAATCAGATCCCCGCTGCGCAGCGTATTGCGCATGGTGACGCCCGCGGACCTGGAGCAGCAAGCGCTGCGCGAGGATCGGGAAAGAGAAGCACTTGCGATTTGCCATGAAAAGGTGAAGGAACATGGGCTTGACATGAAACTGGTCAGGGTGGAGTACACCCTGGACCAAAGCAAGCTGATGGTGTACTTCACCTCAAGCGGCAGAGTGGATTTCAGAAAACTGGTGAAGGAGCTAGCATCTATCTTCCGCACACGCATAGAGCTAAAGCAAATCGGCGTGCGGGATGAGGCGCGGATGATTGGCGGCCTGGGCCCCTGCGGCCGCTCGCTCTGTTGTACTCAGCATCTGAAGGATTTCCAGCCTGTTTCCATCCGCATGGCCAAAGACCAAAGCCTCTCCCTCAACCCGACGAAGATCTCAGGGGTATGCGGACGACTGATGTGCTGCCTGGCCTATGAGCATGAGCAATATCAAAAAGCCCGCAAACAGATGCCCAAGATCGGCAAGGAGGTCATCACCCCGGACGGAAAGGGCATTGTCATAGACCTGAACCCTTTGATGGAGACCATTCGGGCGCGTGTTGCGCACGGTGACGGCACTGAAGTTCGGGACTATCCCATCCAGGACATTCAACGCGTGCAGCCACCTGTGCCCACCAACGCATCCAAAACATCCAGGAGCAAAAAAGAACCTGTGGATGCCGCGCTCACCGCTGTGATGCCAGACGATGAGGAATTCATCGGCACAGTGGTTGATATAAAGGATTCCAATGAGATTATTGACGACTAA
>JAAZEI010000137.1 GCA_012512355.1 Clostridiales bacterium
AACAAAAAGACCTGATACCAATTGGTTATCTTCATCCCCCGACGGTTCTGCCGGCGGGGGATTTGTATTGCCTTGAGGTAATTTTTGCGTTTTTAGAATTTTGACATGATGATAGCATCAATTAAAAGCGGGCTGCTTATTATTGCAGCCCGCTTTTTACCTTGCTTATTCTGTCTATTCTGCCAAAGAATGTTTATATTTAGGCTTTGCCGAGTAGCTTGTGTGCAGCAGCTCATGCGCCTTGTGGCTGTTGGGCTCGCCCAGGAAGTCACGGTAGGCGCGCAGCACTTCGGAGTTGAGGTGGCTGCGGCGCAGGGGCGCCTCGCGGTCGGCTGAGTACAGTGCCTTGGCGCGCTCCACCCGTGGGTCGATGTTCATTTTGTCCCAGTCGGACACAATGGGCTGGCCGCCGCCGGTGACGCAGCCGCCTGGGCAGCCCATCACCTCGATGAAATGGTATTCTTTTTCACCGGACTTGACACGCTCCAGCAGCTCTTTGGCATTGGCGGTGCCGTTGGCGACAGCGACCTTGAGGGTCAGGTCGCCGATGGCAATGGCGGCTTCTTTAACGCCCTGAATGCCCCGAACATTCTCAAAGTCAAGGGAGGCCAGCTCTTGGCCTGTCAGGGTTTCATAGGCGGTGCGCAGTGCAGCTTCCATCACGCCGCCCGTCGCGCCAAAGATGCCGGCGGCGCCGGTGCTTTCACCCAGCAGCTCATCAAACTTCTCATCGGCCAGGTGTACAAAATCAATGCCGGCCTGCTTGATCATGCGGGCAAGCTCTCTTGTGGTAATCACGGCATCCACATCCATCAGCCCCTTGACACTCAGCTCCTCACGGTCGGCTTCGAACTTTTTGGCCGTGCAGGGCATCACGGACACCACAGCGATATCCTTGGGGTCGATGCCCATCTTCATCGCGTAGTAGGTCTTGACCATGGCGCCGGTCATTTCATGGGGTGATTTGCAGCTGGAGAGGTTGGGGATAAACTCCGGATAAAACGTCTCGCAGTAGTTGATCCAGCCGGGCGAACAGGAGGTAATCATGGGCAGAACACCGCCATTTTGAATGCGCCCGATCAGCTCAGTCGACTCTTCCATGATGGTGAGGTCCGCGCCAAATTCGGTATCAAAGACGCGGTCAAAGCCCAGACGGCGCAGGGAGGCTGCCAGCTTGCCGGAGACATTGGTGCCCATGGGCAGGCCAAACTCTTCCCCCAGGGCCGCGCGCACAGCAGGTGCGGGCTGTACCACCACGTGTTTGGCGGGGTCAGCCAGAAAATCATAGACGAGAGAGCTCTCTTCTTTTTCGCGAAGAGCGCCCACGGGGCAGACGGCGATGCATTGTCCGCAGGCGATGCAGGTGGAGGCCGTCAGCGACATCTGCCAGGGTGATTCTATGGCGGTGTTAAAGCCGCGGTTCACGGGGCCGATAGCACCCACCGCCTGGGTTTGATAGCAGACGGACACGCAGCGGCGGCACAGGATGCACTTGTTGTTGTCACGAACAATAGAGGGGCTGAAGTCGTCGACGAGGTATTCATTTCGAAGACCTGCGAACTCATTTTCGTCCGTCACGCCCATTTCAAGCGACAGTCTTTGCAGCTCGCAGTTTTGGTTGCGGGTGCAGGACAGGCACTTCTTGTCGTGGTTGGACAGGATGAGTTCGAGAATCACCTTCCTGGCTTCACGCACACGGGGGGTGTTGGTCTTGACCACCATGCCGCCTGCCGCTTCCAGCACGCAGGCCGGCTGCAGGGTCCGTCCTCCGGCATCTACCACACACATGCGGCAGGCGCCGATTTCATTGATTTCTTTTAAAAAGCATAGGGTGGGGATGCGCACATTGATCTGGCGCGCCGCTTCAAGCACTGTTGTTCCCTGCGGCACTTCCACCAACATATTGTCAATTGTCAGCGTAATCATGGACATCTATCGTTTTCCTCTCTTTACTGGCGGCTGATGGCGTCAAAGCGGCACTTTTCCTG
>JAAZEI010000138.1 GCA_012512355.1 Clostridiales bacterium
ACTCCGGCTTCCGCAAACTTTCGTAAGCTTCACCCTCAGCTCAACAACCGAATTCTCTCAGAATCAACTGTCGTTGTTCGCTTCTCTTCTCTGTATCGTTTTCAAGGTTCTCGCATCCTCAGTCTGGCTGCTTAGCGTCTAGCGCTTTACTGCCGCTCTTAAGGGTGCCTGAATAGATTACCACCCAGCGACTCCCTTGTCAATACCTTTTTACACTCTTTCCCAAGAGATTTATAGAAGTTTTTGCATTCTGAGGCTTAGTTTGTCAACGCCATGCATAGAACGGTTGCAAGTTAGCCATTTTAAATGCGGGAAGATCAAGATGTATAAAACAAAATATATGCTTCTCGTATTTTATCCTGAAAGCATCAAAGGCTGCTGACCGGGACCTTACCTTAATTTCTATTCATAAAAAACCGGCGCACCCCTAACATGCAGTGCGCCGGTTTTTTGTATCTGTTAAGCTCTGATCATCTAATCATATCATGCTGTGAATCCTGTCGATAATGCTTCTGTCTCTATATTCAACCTCTGCCACCACCCGACCATCCGGGCGCAGCGCCTGTGGTTTTCCCGTCACCTTTTCTCCCATGCTTTTGAGCTCATGTATATCAAAGCAGGGAAGGCGGTGGGCTTGCAATTTATCCAGCAAATCTGTCCTTTGCGGGTTGACGGCAATGCCGCGCTGCGTCACCAGCACATCGATGGTGCTGCCGGGCGTGCTTTTGCACAGCACACGGTCAACCACGATGGGCAGCCTGGCACGATATAGGGGGGCCACAATCATGGCTAGCTTGGCGCCCGCTGCCGTATCACTATGGCCGCCGGAACCACCCATGATGATACCATTTGAATCAGTATGCACATTCACATTAAAATCCGTGTCGATTTCCGTTGCGCCAAGCACCACCACATCCAGTGAGTCAACAGCAGCACTTTTGGCAAAAGGTCCTGCATAGCGCTTTGCCGATAGTTCAATGTGCCTGATGTTGTCACGGATAGAATGCACAGCCCGCAGATCAAAGCACTGCACATCCAGCAATTCCTTGAAATAACCTTCCTCAAGCATTTCAACCAAGTAACCCGTGATGCCGCCCATGCCAAAACTGCCCTGGACGCCCAGACTGCGCATGATGGGTTTTAAATATTGGGTCACAGCAAGTGATGCGCCGCCGGCCCCAGTTTGAAAAGAAAAACCATCCGCCAGCAAACCGCTTGCCTCAATCACTCGGGATGCATAACGCGCAATCGTCAAACCAACCGGGTCTCTTGTAATGCGGGTCGTTCCCGAGACAATGCCCTGGGGATCACCGATGCAGTCAACAAAGGCCACGATATCTACATCCTCTTCTCCGATGGAAGAAGGGAAGAGCGGATAGGGCTCCAGATGGTCCGTGACGATGACCACTTTATCCGCAAATCGGGCATCGCTCATGGCATAGCCAAGAGAACCGCAGGCAGCCGGACCAGCCAGGCCATTGGCATTGCCCATAGGGTCAGACGCAGGGGCTGCGATAAAGGCGACATCGATATGCACCCGGCCGGATTCTATCGCGTCGGGCCTGCCGCCATGGCTGCGGAAGACAACAGGCTTTTTTAAGATGCCCTGAGATATCGCGTAACCCAGCCTGCCGCTCATGTAATTTGTCTCTATCCCTGTCACGACGCCGCTTTTGATGTGGTCAATCAGCGGCGCATGAACATCAAACAGACTGCTGGCCTGAACACATAAATCTCTGATGCCAATCCTGGCCGCTTCCTCCAGCACCATGTTGAGCACATGGTCACCGTTTCGAAGGTGGTGGTGAAAAGAAATGCTCATGCCATCTCGCAACCCTGCCTGACGGACCGCCTCTTTTAATCCTGTCATCAGCTTATTCATCGTCCACGCCTCCCAATCCAAGTGCGCGGGCTGTATCAAGCACCCTGCGCGCTCTGTCCACGATGGGCTTATCCACCATCTTGCCATGCAGGCTGATGGCGCCTTTGCCCAGTCTTTGCGCCTCTTTGATAGCTTCCATGACTTCGCGGGCGTAGCTGATTTCTTTTTGTGTGGGGCTAAACGCTTCATTGATGGCAGGGACATGACGCGGCGAGATGGCAGCCTTGCCCGTAAAGCCGATGGCGCGAGCGTATTGCGCGTCTCTGGCAAGGCCTTCATCATCATTCACATCCGTAAAGGGTGTATCATAAGCATCAATGCCTGCAGCGCGCGCCGCCATCACCACCCGCCCCCTGGCATACAGGATTTCTTCATTAGATTTGCTTCGAAGCGCCTGCAGATCGCTGCTGAGATCCTCAGCGCCCAGGAAAATAGCCTTCACCCGTTCACTGGCTCTGGCTACTTCATAGGCATTTTCAATTCCCATCGCCGTCTCAAGCAGGGGCAGCAATTTGACGCTGCCAGGCACTATGCCATTCTCTATTTCCGCCTGTGTGATCATGTCAGCAATTTTAACAATATCGTCTGCATTTGCAACCTTGGTGGGCATAATAAAATCCGGTTTTAAAGCCGCCATGACCTTGATGTCTTCCTGTATAAACTCGCTGTCAAGGGGATTGATGCGAATAATGATCTCAGCACCCGAATACCCGGAACTTTGCAGAGCGCTTCTCACCAGAATGCGCGCCGCATCTTTCTCAGACGGTGCCACAGCATCTTCCAAATCAAATATAAGAGCATCTGCCCCATAGACATCTGCATTGAGGAGCATCCCCGGGTGATTGCCCGGCACGAAAAGCAATGAGCGTCTCATGCCTCCACCCCCCGGGCACGCCGCAGAGCCGTTTCTACCCTGGCCCTGACCGTCCAATCCACTGCGCCTTTGTCATCAAGTTCAATGAGGACATCCTTTGCGCCAAGCGCCTGCGCCGTTTGCCTGGCAGCCTGTTCCAAAGCTTGGCCAAACTGCCGCAGCACGATAGATTCAACCCTCACTTGGATGCCTCCGGGCTGAGGCGTTACACG
>JAAZEI010000139.1 GCA_012512355.1 Clostridiales bacterium
CATCCTCTTTTTTCTCCACCCCCCTCGGGGCGTGGAGAACTTGACAAGGATCGTTCAGCAGCCCTTCTTAGCTGGATTTCCCTACAACAACTTTACACTAACGCTCCTTCAAATATAACATTGACATGACAAGTAAATCCTAAAAAAAGATTGTTGATTATCCAAACTATTATCTGAACAGATAAAGATAAATGCATTATAGAGTTTTACTATTTGATTTGTCAAGGATAACTGATTTTCACTTTTACAAGATTGTTATATTTCATTAATTTCAGCACCAGAGAGTTTTTGAGTTCTAAATGCTAATAACTTCAAATATTGAATATTGAATATTGCGTATCCTTGAAAGAACTCGGCCAAAGGTATAGGATTATCCTCATCGAGTGGGAGGTAGTGCTTTGATGCTGATGAAGAAACTGCTGCGGATTCTTCCTGGACTTTTTTTCTATGGGATGGGGAGTTATTTTATCATTCAGGCAAACATCGGGCTTGCACCCTGGGAAGCCTTTAACGCCGGATGTTCTTCCGCAATTGGTATATCCTACGGAAATTTCGTTTTGTTATCTAGCCTGGTCATTTTAGTCATGGATGTTCTTCTAAAGGAAAAGATTGGGATTGGGACAGTTCTCAACGCCATTTTAATCGGCCAAGTCGTATCATTTCTGCAGTACATTCAGCTGATTCCCAAAGTACAGAATCTATCTGTGGGAATTATTGTTTTGTTTCTTGGGCAGTTTCTCATCTGCATTGGCAGTTACCTTTATATCAGCGCCGGTTTGGGCAGCGGGCCCAGGGATTCACTCATGGTGGCCCTTGGCAAAAGGCTTCCCAAAGTGCCTATTGGAGTAGTTCGGGCTATAATTGAAGGGACTGTTTTGATCATCGGCTGGAGTTTAGGCGCAAAAGTAGGTCTTGGCACTGCTATTGCAGTATTGAGCATTGGAATGATTATGCAGTTTACCTTCAAAATTCTGCGCTTTCAGGTGCGTGAAGTCCGTCATGAAAGCATTGCAGACACTTTAATATCTCTGCGCAAGCCCAATTTGAAATTTGATGCATAGTAAAACATATAAGGACTAAAAAGCTATTGGCAGTACAGCCAACAACAATCAAAATCGAGGTATATAACTTAAATGACAAAACGGAGAAATCTTCTTTTTATCGCAATGAGTATCATCTTTCTTTTCAATGTTACCGCAGTTTTTGCTGTTAGTGAAAAAACATCCGAGCCTGAGATTGTGTCTGTTAGTCATTCGTATGATATCAGCTCATCAATACATGTAGACCTGAGTCAGTATGATGGAACATATCTTATCAAAAGCAGTGGGATGTATGTGCTGGAGGGCGCCTTGATAGGCAGCCTCAATATAGATGCGTCAAAAACAGACATTATCCAACTGGTGATGAACAATGCGCAGATTAATAATCCTGATGGTCCCGGAATTAATATTCTGAAAGCGCAAAAAGTAAGCATCATCCTCACCGAAGATTCGCAAAATAAGATAAGCTGCACAAATGTAAACGAAGACTTAAAAAACGCTGATAAAACTGCGATGTATGTACAGTCAGATATGGCTATCAGCGGCAGCGGAAACCTTGAGATACAAAGCGAAATCGGGCACGGCATTCTCTGTCAGGGCAGCTTGAAGATTGAGGACGGAAACATCAGCATTGCTGCTTTCAAGGATGGGATGAATGTAAAAGACAATATAGATATTTTCAACGGTAATATTCATATTCGGACTGGGGCAGATGGGATAGTCTCCACAGGCAAAAAAGACGATCAGGGCGGCATACAAATTGATGGCGGCAACATCACCATCACAGCTGGGCAGGATGGTATTCAGGCAGAAAGCAGCTTGATGATTACCGGAGGAATTTTTGATATTTTTACAGGCAATGGCGGTACAGCGGTTCATTTTGTCGGCGAGGAAGTGGCTGCTCAGGCGATTGATCCAGACAGCAGCGCGTTCATCCAGCGTGGGTCTTTGATGCAACAAACTCCGGAAAATAGCAGCAAAAGTATGAAGGGTTTAAAGGCGAACACTTCCCTTACATTAACAGGAGGGAGCTTCACCATCAATAGCCAGGATGATGCTATCAGCTCCAAGGGGAACATCCTCATTGACGGAGGCAGCTACACGATTCTCACAAGTGATGACGGCATCCAGGCGCGGGAGCATCTGCACATCAAAAGCGGAAGCATTCTTATCATCGGCTGTTATGAGGGACTTGAAGGCCAAACCATTACCATCGACGGCGGGCATATCGATATAACCGCATCTGATGATGGCATCAATGCTGCCAGTCCCGAGGGCAAGGGGATTGAATATGAAGAGGATGTATGGGTTGTTATCAATGGCGGCACTTTAAATATTGTAGCGGGCCATGATGCCATTGATAGCAACGGTACCCTGACCATTAATGGTGGTTATGTTAACCTTACCATCAAGTATTCTGGAAAGAGAGACGCTGCAATAGATACGGATGCTGGCTTCTTTTTCAATGGCGGTGAGGTTATCACCAATGATGGCAGTGAAAAGGATGCTAAATAAGCTGTAATCGATTTTATTTTTTTCATATGTTCGCATCTAACCATATCGTTATATATCCATCACTAAATATAAATTTACCATTCAGTCAATTCTTTATTATCCTCCACCCTGTTTTTGACGATTTCAATGAAATCGAGCATAAAGCGAGGTAGTGAAACTCCTTTGGGGTGACTGAGAAAAAAGTGACGCATATAGTCGACATTTTTTATTCGGAAGCACTTCACATCTTCGCGTACCTCAGGAGACTGGGTGATATAAACATAGGGACAAAGCATGACTGCATTGGTGGTGGCTGTCAGCCGCTTGGCTGCCTCCAGATTGTCCGACTCAAGAAGGATGGAAGGGTTGATATGATGGGAAAAAAGCAATTGATCCTGCACTGAGCGCACAGAGTGCCCAGCGGTAAGGGATATGAATTTTTCCTCTGCGGCTTCCGTGATACTGATTTGGGCGCCATCTTCAAATCGTGATGCGAGATGGGTTGCCTTGGAGGCCATCAAAACAATTTCTTCGGTTTCGAGCAAGATATATTCTAAGTTATCGTAGCGAGGGTTTGTTGTAATGAGTGCAATGTCACATTTTCCTTCATGGAGGAGTTTTTCAAGTGTTGCGGAGCCTCGCTCTTCAAGCTCAATTTTTACATGAGGATATAGCTTGATAAATTCCGGTATGATCAGTGGGAGCAATTGCATTCCCCGCTGCATCGAAATGCCCAGGCGCAGTTTCCCTTTGCTTTCGTCGAGTATTTCACTGATGCTGTTGGTCAGCCGTGAGTTAATGGTCATAATTTGTTTCATGGCATCTAGGTACAGCGTTCCTGCATCTGTCAGTGAAATAGGGGTTGTCGACCGATTAAAAATAGGAGCTCCAAGCTTTTCTTCGATTTTTCGAACGGATTGGCTCAGAGCAGGCTGCGAAATATACATGTTTTGCGCGGCATTTGTAAAACTGCCGCTGCGTAAAATGTTTAAGATACATTCAGCGCTTTTGCTGCTGATCACGGAGATGCCCCCTTTTCGGTATAAGTCTTTACTTATAAAGAACATAATCGTTTTTCGATTTGACCAATATTCAGATGGAGTTTATCATGAGTTTGTACTTAATGCAACCATTTAATACCAAAGAGTTTGACCAAGTGTGTTGGATAATCGGCTTTGAGAAGAATCATCAAGGGGCCGATCCATATAAAATTCTAGGAGGAACCGATCATGAAAAAACTGGTAAGCATCTTGTTGGCAGCCCTGCTCCTGGTAGGCGTATTCTCAGTAGCCTCAGCCGAATGGAAATTCGAGCGCAAAGTAGACATAGTTTGCCCCTGGGGTGTCGGCGGCGGCGCTGACAGCACCATCCGTCCCATGGCCAGCCTGCTAAAAGATATCATCGGTCAACAGGTTGATGGGCTTAATGTCGAAGGCGGAGGCGGTGTCAATGGGGTTGAGTTCACTTACAAGCAACCCGCTGACGGCTATACTTACATGATTGGAACTCAGTCACTCATCATGCAGGATCTGCAAGGCAACCTGTCCATGGATTACAAAGATGAGTTCATCCCTGTGGCGAAACTGGTTCACTCCATCAACATCATCGCCGGTTCCAAGAAAGCAATGGATGTCAAGGGTTATAGTACTTTCTCAGGGATGATTGACTATGTCAAAGACCATCCTTTTGAAGTCAGTGTTGGTATGCTGACAGCCACAGGCGCTGATGGTGCTTCCCTTAGACAAGCGCTGGAAGGACTTGACGTCCTGGAAGTCTCCTATGCCGCCGGCGCGGAAATGAATGCTGCGCTTATGGGCGGGCATATTGATATGATGATTACAGGCACAGATGAAATCCAGGGGCTCATCGAGTCTGGAGACGTTATACCCTTGGTTGCTCTGGTTCAGAACAGGATGAAATTATATCCTGACATGGAATCCACAGGCGAACTGGGCATAGATTCCTATATCGGCACATGGCGCGGAATATTTGCCAAGAAGGGCACCCCGCAGGAAGCTATTGATGCCTTGGTTGACGCAATAGCTGTGGCTGTTGAAAATCCTCTTTGGCAAGAGTTCCTGGTTCAAGGCGCTTATGATGAGCGTCCCGGTTTTGAAACAGGTGATGCATTTCTGAATTTGTTTGATAACGAATATGCAGTGTTTACAGAATACCTCCAAGAGGAAGGCGTCCTTGCAAAAGCCTACTGAAAAGACTATAAAGCAGCGGTGAAGAGAGGGGGCTTGCCCCCTCTCTCTCTAAAAGGAGTTGAATGCTTTGTTTGAACTGATTCTGAATGTTGCCCTCCTCCTGTTTTTTGTTTATACGCTCGCCTTCCATGTGCTGGAAGCACCGGTACCTGCCAAAGTACAGCGTAATCCATATGCGCTGCAGCCTGGTGTCTGGCCTACTGTACTTCTTGTTCTTCTTATTTTTCTCATAACACTCAACATCATCAAACTGATAAGGCAGAACAAAGGCAAGGAAGGATTTAACCTCTCTGCTTTTCTAAGCAGCATTCCTGTTTTTCTAAAAAGCAAGATTTTTATCGGCATTCTTATCGTGGTCGTCGCATCCTTTCTACTGGAGCCGCTTGGTTTTATGGTAACTTCTTTTCTCCTGCTTTTTGCCTATGGTCTTCTTTTGGGAGAGAAAAAATATATTCGTTTGTTCATCGTTTGCCTGCTTGTGACCATTGTGCTATATATTTGCTTTGGTGTGCTTCTCCAGGTGAATCTGCCCCGCGGAACCGTTCCGTTCCTGCGCAATTTCGCGCTGTTTTTAGTACAGCTCGTTTCCTGAGGAGGAGAGTATGAACTTAGGACAGTTGTTTTTATCAGGGTTGGCGATAGTCTTCGAACCCAGCATGCTGTTGATGGTCTTGCTGGCTGTAGTTTTGGGAACAGTCTTTGGCGCTCTTCCCGGCGTCAGCGCGACCATGGCAGTGGCCCTGGGTCTGCCTTTTACTTACACGATGGCACCAATTCAGTCAATTGTGTTTTTGGTTGCTGTTTATTGCTCATCCATTACAGGCGGCAGCATTTCCGCCATCCTGTTTAAGATCCCGGGGGTACCATCGAGTGCTCCGACCACTTTTGATGGGTATCCCATGGCGCAGCAGGGAAAAGCTGGCAAAGCGCTTGGTGTTGCGCTGGTTACTTCTGCTCTTGGCGGGACTTTCGCCGCGATTGCCATGTTTGTACTCAGCCCCCAGCTTACCCAGGCCGCACTTTCATTTGGACCCAGTGAAATGTTTGCCATCACTTTTCTTGGACTGTCTATCCTGACAAGTCTCGATTCCAAAAATATTCTTCGCACGCTGATTTCCGGTTTGCTTGGGTTATTGCTTGCGACAATCGGTCAGGATCCGATGTATGGCGTCCAAAGGATGACTTTCGGCTCAAAACAGTTTCTCTCCGGAATTGAGATGATTCCTGTCCTCATTGGTGTTTTTGCTATCACCGAGGTGCTTAAACAAACTGGCGAGACAAAGAAACTCAATGCAAAAGACGGCATCGGCGGAGGCAAGATCAATACAGAAATGCCTACCTGGAAAGAATGGATGTCCATTAAATGGGTTATCCTGCGCAGTGCCGTCCTGGGGACCGTCGTTGGTATTTTGCCTGGCGCGGGTGCTACCATTGCATCATTTATGTGCTATTCAACAGAAACAAAACTCTCCAAATATCCTGAGAAATTCGGCACAGGAATTATCGATGGGATTGCAGCTTCTGAAACTGCCAATAATGCCGCTACGGGGGGGGCTATGGTGCCTCTTTTGTCACTGGGTATCCCCGGCGGTAACGCGGCTGCTGTGATGATGAGCGCGTTGGTACTCAAAGGGGTGCAGCTAGGTCCGCTGCTTCTCATTAACCAGCCTAATTATTTGAGCGGAACTTTCATATCAATGATTGTCACCAACATTGTCATGGTGTTTGTTGCCATCATGATTGCCAAGATGTTCGCGCAGATTTTAGCCATTCCCTACTCTTTCCTTGGACCGATTATCGTTATGCTGGCCATTATCGGATCGTATGCCACCAACATGAGTGTTTTTGATGTGAAAATTATGGCTTTTGCAGGTATCGCAGGGCTCTTGTTCAGCGCGCTGAAGTTTAACAGCGCGGTACTGATTCTGGGGCTGGTACTGGGAAAAATATGCGAGGGCAACTTCAGTCGAGCCTTTACCATCAATCGAGGCAACCTATTTAGCATGTTTAACAAGCCCATTGCGGGGTCTATTATGGTTGTTTGTATTGCGGCCTTGGTGTATCCGCTTGTATCACCTTACTTGAAAAAAATGATGAAACGAAGTAATAAAGCGAATAAGTAATACAGAGCAAGGGCACAGGCAAGCGTCTGTGCCCTTGACGGAGAACATAGTTTGCAAGTTTTTTATACCATTTTGGCAGCATTTGTTTTAGGATATATACTGGATAAATGCTGTATTCCGGGTGGAATGATGGTTGGTGCTGTAATCGGTGCCAGCCTCTTGAACCTCGCAACAGGAAATGCTCAGATGCCGGTTTTTGCAAAAATATCTGCTCAAATAGTCGCAGGCGCCTTTATCGGCTCAGGCATCAGCAGGAGAGAATTGCCTGAAATAAAAAAAGTAATCAAGCCTGCTCTTTTGGTTATTTTAGGTCTTCTCCTTTTTAATCTCATGTCAGGTTTTATTATTTATAAAACAAGTAAGATTGATCTGCTCACCGCACTTCTTTGTACAACACCCGGCGGGATCAGTGATATTCCAATTGTCGCTGAAGACCTGGGCGCGGATGCTTCCAAGGTTCTGGTGATGCAGCTTGTCCGTCTTGTATTTGGAATTGGGATTTTTCCGACCGTGATCAGCAAGGTCACCAATATTGAAGTTCAGGACTTGCGTGCACACATGGGTGTTTTGGATGAAAAGAAAGACAAAGACTATTTATCGATTTTCCTGACCATTGGTGTTGCAGTGGCGTTTGGCATGCTGGGAAAGGCATCCGGACTGCCGGCAGGCACAATGTCTTTTGCGACAATTGGCAGCATCATATTCAAACTGCTTTATGATCGTGCAAACTTACCCCATATTATTCGAAAGGCCGCTCAATGTCTTTCGGGTGCCTATATTGGCGCGGGGATCGGTATGACACAGATTATAGAAATCAGGTTATTGATTGTTCCGGCTTTGATATTGATTATTTCACTGGCGCTTGGGGCATGGCTGATTAGTGGCGTTCTGTATCGAAAGAAGTTTTTTAGCCGCAGAGAAGCTATGCTGGCTGCTACCCCGGCTGGAGCCAGCGATATGGCCCTGATATCCGGAGATTTGGGGATTCATAACATCAGGCTTATCTTTCTTCAGGTGATAAGGTACATGGTAGTGATTACGCTTTTTCCCACCCTGCTAAAATGGATTTCAGATTGGTTTGGTTAATAAGCCAGTAAGTCTAGAAATGACGGAGGTAGACTAATGCAGTTGATTGTGCCCGCCATCGCGGGAACCCTGGAGTCAAGTGATGTCCAGGTCACCATAGAAGCTCACGAAGACGGCATTGAAGTGAATATTGTGTCGGATGTCATCAAGCAATTCGGCAGACAAATTCGCCAAACAGTGCTCGAAACACTGGAGAGCCTGGGCATCGATAAGGCAAAGGTCAGCATCGTCGACAAAGGCGCCCTTGACTGCACCCTGCGCGCCCGCGTGGAATGTGCTGTTTATCGCGCTTGCCAGGTAAAGCAGGGCTACCCCTGGGGAGGTGCTGTTAAATGAATACAGAATTAAGGCTCAAGCGGCTTCGCAGGTC
>JAAZEI010000140.1 GCA_012512355.1 Clostridiales bacterium
ATCGGGGCCATATAAAAGCCGTCGTGCATCGCTGACTCCTTTTCATGTAATCTTTTAAATCATGATTTTATTGTTAACCTGACCATGTAATGAGGTAAATGACCCTAAATTAATAAGGGCTCTATCGCACGCCGCTCGCATTTTGTTATGCACACAGCTTATCGCCGGGTGTGTCTCCTGTCAATTGCATCAAGCGCCGGTGAAATAAAATTTAAGGAGAGAATGCTTGGACAGGGCCGGACAGATGGCTCATCGCGTTTGTATACAAGCCTTGAGGGTAGAATACCATTGTCCCACAAAAGGCCACACCGGCTTATCGGGTGGCAGTGGATCTGGTTGAAGGAATCATTGCTTTGCAGCTAAAGCGAAATACCTGCAGACTTGCAAATAGACTCATAGAAGAAAGGCCGCAGCTTTTATATCTGCGGAGGGTAAGATCATTGTTAAACAAAGGTAAATGGATGAGAGCCGCTGTGCTGGTTCTTGTTGTGGTGCTGGTTGGCGGTATTTGGTTTATTAAAAATCAAGGAAATGCCGATAAAAAGACAGCTGCTGTTCAAAATGAACAGCAGGGAGGAGAGCTTGCCGCCGCCGGGGATCCTAATTTTGAGCTTTATACAAATAAGATGGATGTTGCAGCACTCTCAGCTTATCAATTGCCCATGCTGCTTGATTTCGGTGCGGATGACTGTATCCCCTGCCAGCAAATGGCACCGGCGCTTGATGCCATCCATGCGGAGATGCAGGGCAAGGCCATCGTCAAGTTTGTTGATGTCTGGAAGAACACAGACGGGGCTGATGGCTTCCCCATCCAGGTGGTTCCTACCCAAATCATGATCTACGCCGATGGCACACCTTATGTTCCCAGTGAAGACATGGCAGACTCGGGTATCAGGTTTACAATGTATTCCAAGAAAGATACTGAAGAGCACATGTTCACCCTCCATCAGGGCGGGCTGACGCAGGACCAGATGCGCCTCATCCTCAAAGATTTGGGTGTCGTGTAATGGACGGTATTCTGGATGGCCTGGCACGCCTAATTGAGCAAAACGCATATATCGCACCTCTTTTGGCGCTGGCGGCAGGTGCCCTCACTTCTATCCTGCCCTGTTCATTGTCGAGTATTCCCCTGGTGGTGGGCTATGTGGGCGGCGCAGGCCGGGATGATCCAAAGCGGGCTTTGCGGCTGTCGCTTACTTTCGCGCTGGGGTCTGCCCTGACCTTTACCGCCATGGGCGTGATTGCCTCCATCGCCGGCAGGCTCATTGGTGTTTACTCATCCTGGTGGTATATCGCCTTGGGCATTTTGATGGTGCTGATGGCGCTGCAGACCTGGGGGGTGTTTGAAATCATCCCTTCCAGCTATCTGGTGTCCAAAAGTAAAAAGCGCGGCTACATCGGCGCGCTGATAGCCGGCGCGCTTGGCGGTGTTTTCTCTTCTCCCTGCTCAACGCCCGTGCTCATTGCACTGCTGGCGATCGTGGCAGGGCAGGGGCGCATCCTTTGGGGCATTTTGCTGCTGCTGCTTTACTCCATCGGGCACGGCATCCTTGCTGTTGCTGCAGGGACCTCTGTGAGCTTTGTGCAAAAACTCTCCAAAAACAAGAATTACGGACGATGGAGTCAAGTGCTGAAAATTGTCATGGGAACAGCTATTTTGGGCATTGGCCTTTATATGTTCTATCTGGGGTTCTAAGACATCCTACGCTGGTGAGCAAATAGTTCTAACGTACCTACGAATAAAGAAGCCAAATGCACAGTTAATATCCGTGCATTTGGCTTTATTTTTTATCGAGAAATGTCTATTGGCACCCTATAAAATGAAGCAGCAGGTTTGGATGAATCGGAGCATAGGATCATGAACCTCTTCAGTTCTGCGGTCCGATGCGGATGATGCTGCCATTGTTCTTATCTGTGCTGATGTAGAGGAAGCCATCATGCCCCATATGGACCGCGCGGATGCGGCCAAATTCACCTTTGAACAGTGTTTCCTCAGACGCCAACACGCCATCCTCCAGTTTGAGCAGACGCAGCTGCTGGTCCTTGAGCACGCCCATCACGAAGGCGTTTTCATAACTGCCCCACTGTGCACCCCGAAGCTGCGTCAGGCCAGAAACAGCAATGGTGCTTGACCCGGAGTTCCACACGGCATCAATCGCATCGGGAAAGCGATTTTTATCCGTCATTGGGACACTCTCCCGGTAGGGAGGCAGCGGCGCCCAACCAAAATTGCCTGGGACAAGCGCATTAAACTCATCCTCTATATGCGAGCCGTGTTCCGCGCTGTAACCAAAGACGCCGTCCTCGGGCTGGGGCAGGATAACCAGTCCCTGCGTGTTGCGGTGTCCGTAACTGAATATCCGAGGGTCAAAGGGTTCTCCCAAATTTCCCTCGGCGGGTTTTCCCTCGCGGCTGACGCGCAGTATTTTGCCGCCCAGGCTCTTTGGGTCCTGCGGGTTGACCGCATTGGCGGCGTCGCCTGTCCCAATCCAAAGCACGCCGTCAGCGCCCATTTCAAGCTGGGTGCCGGAGTGGCGGCCACTTTTGTTGGCGGGGATATCGGTGACGATATCCAGGGCTTCTTTCAGATTCAATTCTGCGCCCAGATAGTATCTGGTGACCCTCACCTGGGGGACGCCGCTCTGGCGTGTATTGTAGGCCAGATAGATCAGACGATTTTCAAAAAAATCATGATCGATAGCCAGTCCTGTCAGCCCGCCTTCGCCCTGAACATATACCTCGGGGATGCTGCTGATCTTCACCACTTGGCCATCCCGGTACAGGCTTAGCTCCCCGTTTCTTTGTGTAAACAATAAGCTGCCGTCGGGCAGCTGGCCGATATCCCAGGGGTGGGACAGCCCGGCTGCCAAAACTTCGGACTTCAGTGCCGGCGCGTCCTGCGCCGCTGCTCCCCACAGGGGGACGGTCATCATGAGAACTATCAGCCAGATTCTTAATCTATCATACTTGGTGTTCATGGTTTGTCTCCTTCGCGATCGCTTGTTTTTTTTCATATGGAGGACTGCATCCTTACAGGAATTATACCCATCCGCGAATTACAGCCTCTTTAATGGTTTGGCAGGGTGTTTGTTCACAAAGGATAACCCGGGCGGTGAAGGCTTTGCTATCAAGCAATCTTTGCCTAAACGTTTGAATCTGTTATCATAAGAATTGTCCCATACTTAAGATGACGACAGTGCACAGTGGAGATACACAATGAATGCAGACAGCACACCCGGCGTGCCAGAGCCCCAACATCAGCGTCGTATTCG
>JAAZEI010000141.1 GCA_012512355.1 Clostridiales bacterium
GGATTGAACAATAATCAAAAAGGCCAGCAGCCCGGCAAAGGTCAGCCACATGACCTTGGTATCGGCCGGCTTTCCTCCCTGGCTTTTGGCGGTCTTCAGCAGCACCGGTACCGTGCCCAGGATAAGGCCCACAAAGACGCTGATGGGGTAGGGGGAGTCCTCTTTAAATAAAATCGCCATCAGTTTGGCAAAGCCGACAAAGCCCAGGCCGACACCGATGATGATGGGGATAAACAGCCATAGGTGCTTTTTAAGCGAACGGAAGGGGTGGCTGAGCAGCTCCATCATCGGGCGGTACACCCCAAACACAACAGCCAGGACGCCGCCTGATACCCCCGGAAGGATGGCGCCGCCGCCGATGAGGGTGCCCTGCAGGATGCGCATGAGCATCAGGGCCGGGCTTTTCTCATTTCGCTTTTTATCAGCCAATGCCGCGGGCTGGATTGTTTCGTTCATAAAGTCCTCCTCTTACGTACAATGCTCATTTTAGCATAAAACAGAGGAAGATTAAATGGATAGGTCATAAATGACTTCAAGCCGATGCAAGGCTCCTGCATTTTATGGCAAAGTCTAATTGCCTGAAGCATTTTTAAAGGGAATGCCCTCCTGCTGCGCATAGGCAAAGGAGATGGAGTTGTCGCTGCCCGCGATGATGAGGTCACAGCCGTCAAAGACTTTGTCGCCAATGGAAAGGAGGCTGACCGGCAGCGTGATGCCTTTGAGAGATTCGCAGTAATAAAAGGCCTTGTCGCCGATGGATTCGAGGCCTTCGGGCAGCAGGATGCTGTTTAAAGAGGTGCAGTAGGCGAAGGCCTCCCCGCCGATGGACAGCAGGCGCTCAGGCAGGCCGATGATGGAGAGCGATTTGCAGTTGGCAAAAGCTCTCTGGCCGATGGCATCCAGGCCTTCGGGCAGGCTGATGACTTCCAGGGATTCACAGTAATAGAAGGCTTCATCCCCCAGGGAGGTCAGGCTGTCAGGCAAGGTGATGCCGGGGAGGGAGGTGCAGTAGGCAAAGGCTCCATCGCCGATTGTCAGAAGGCCCGGGGGCAGTTCTATGCTCCCAAGTGAGGTGCAAGACGCGAAGGCTGTCTGGCCAATATGTAGGAGGCCATTTGGCAGGCTGACTTTTTTGAGGTGCCTGTTTTCTGTAAAGGCGCTGTTTCCTATGCTTGAAACCCCTTCGGGGACGGCATAGGAGGTTTTGTTTCGTCCTTGAGGGTAAACTAAAAGGGTATCACCGGATTTGTTAAACAGCACCCCATCAATGGCGGTATAAGCCTCGTTTTTGGCAGACACCTTGATCGCGGCCAGTTTGCTGCCATAGATGAAGGGCTCCTCCCCGATGAAAGCCAGGCTGTCAGGCAGGCTGATTTGCGTCAGCGATCTGCAATAGGCAAAGGCCCGGTCGCCGATTGTGGTCAGGCCTTCGGGCAGGGTGATGGATTTGAGGGAAGTGCAATTGTAAAAAGCCTGGTCGCCGATGCTGAGGAGGCTGTCAGGCAAGGTGATGTCCCTCAGGGATTCGCAGAGGCTAAAGGCCCGGTAGCCGATGCCTGTGACGGGGTGGCCATCCAGCGCGGAGGGGACGGCGAGGCTCTTTTTGTTTTCAGTATAGGAAAGGATGGTGGCATTGCCCTCCTCATCCAGGGAGTAGGAAAAGCCTTCGGCTTCATAAACAGCAGGTTCCTGGGCAGCCGCCGCCCTGGGAACAGCCAGGGCAGTCACCAGCAGCAGCAGAATCATGAAAAAGAGGGAAGTTATTTTAGTCTGATGCATGGGATGCTCCTTTAACTCATGTTGGCATCATACTATTTTCAATCATTAATGTTTTGATGCATCGATTCTTTTCGAATCATCGGCCCATTAACTCATTCAAATAGTATGCGTGATAGGATGGGTTGGATGAAAACTTTCAGGCCCTGCGGGCAGGTTGCAAGAGTGAGGGCGGTCTATGCTGACGAAGAGTAAATCACCGGCAGTTCTTTGAGATGCGCAGGTCAGGACGCGCAGTAAAATCCTGCTTTCAATGATAGTTTACCCAGGTGATGAATATTAATTTCAAGTTCAAAACAAGAACATTGCAAAATTGAACAAGTTGATTTATTATGTACAATATTCAAAGAGGGAGGACCGGGATGGCTGTAGCTTGGGTAACAGGTGCTTCCAGTGGTTTGGGCCGCCAAATTGCGCTGGTTTTGCATGAAGCCGGCTGGCAGGTCATTGGCGGCGCCCGCTCTTTTAATGATGAGACACAGCAGGCCTTTACTTGCCTGCCCCTGGATGTTCGGGATGAACAGAGCGTGGCTGCCTTTGTACAGGCGGCGGCGCAAAAGTACGGACCGCCAGGTGTCCTGGTGAATGCAGCCGGAATCCTGACCCTGGGCGCCTGCGAGGACTATAGCATGCAGGAGCTGACGCAGGTGATGGATGTCAACTTTTACGGCATGGTCCGCATGGTCCAGGCCGTCCTTCCGCTGATGCGAGAGCAGGGCAGCGGGCGAATCGTTAATCTGTCTTCGATCAACGGGCTGATGGCTGTTCCCTTTCAGGGGGCTTATACGGCCAGCAAGCACGCGATAGAAGGCTTTTCAGAAGCTTTGATGATGGAAACCGCTCCCTTTGGCATCCAGGTGATGCTGGTGGAGCCGGGCGACCACCGCGGCGGCAAACAGCAGTACCGCACCAGCAGCGTCAAGTGCGGCGACTGCTACACCCAATCCAGAAAGAACGCCGCAGCAAGAATCGCAAAAGACGAGGCAGGCGGCGCCTCCCCCGACATCCTTGGGAAAAAAGTTGCCCGCGCGCTTGGTAAAAAGCGTCTGCCCCCAAGGCTTCGCGTGGCGCAGCCGGCCCAGCATGCAGCCGTTGTGCTGCATGATATCCTGCCCAACAGGCTGTTTATGAAAATTTTATCGATGTATTACGGCATCAAATAGTTCAGCATATATAATAGGAGGAATCCGATTTGCCTCAAATTGATATTTCCCATCGCAGCGCGCTGCTCAAAGGTGAGATGACGCTGGAAAATCTGTTTCATACCACCGTTTCGGATGGTCATCTGACTGCGGCGCGCTGGCTTGACAATGACCGGGAGCAGGCTTTGACCTTTGCCCAGTACAAAGAGATAAGCTATGATTATGCCGATTATCTGCAAAAGGCCATCGGAAGAGAGCGCAAAGGCCGCTTTGTGGCCATCCAGATGGAAACATCCTACCACTGGTTTCCCACCTTCTGGGGCCTTGTGGCGGCGGGCTATCAGGTGGTGCTGCTGGATGCATCCCTCAGTGACGACATGACAGACTTTATGCTGGGGCAGGCAGGTGCTGTGGCCCTGGTCGTTAAAAATAAACGCAGCCTGTCTCATGATGCCCTGCAGATTCTGCATGAAGATTTGTTTGCGGCAAAAGGACATGAGGGGTTCATGCCCCAGTTTGCCAGCCAGGTGGCGCTTTGCACCAGCGGCACCACCGCCACCAGCCGCATTTTCGTCTATGATGAAGAGGCTGTCTGTCATCAGGTGCTCAACAGCGAACTTTTGCACCGTTTAAACCCCCGCATTGTATCGGGCAACCCGGAACGCTCTCTGTCCTTTTTGCCTTATCACCATGTGTTTGGCTTTATGGTCAAC
>JAAZEI010000142.1 GCA_012512355.1 Clostridiales bacterium
ACAGCACGATGGAGGCCGAAAGGTGGGAGAAGGTGTGGACGGCTGAGGGGTCTGTCAGATCATCTGCAGGGACATACACCGCCTGAATGGAGGTGATGGCGCCCGAATCGGTATTGGCGATGCGTTCTTCAAGCGCTGACAGTTCGGTGCTCATGGTCGGCTGATAACCAAGACGGGAGGGCATGCGCCCCATCAGGCTTGAGATTTCCATGCCTGCCTGTACAAATCGAAAAATATTATCGATGAGCAGCAGAACGTCCCTGTGTTCATCATCCCGGAAATACTCCGCCATCGTCAGCGCCGCATTGCCGACCCTGAACCTGCTGCAGGGGGGCTCGTTCATCTGGCTCAAAATCATGACCATGTTGGGGAGTACGCCGCTTTCTTTCATTTCGCGGTATAGCTCTTCCCCCTCGCGGCAGCGTTCGCCGATGCCGCAGAAAATGCTGACCCCATGCTGGTGGCCGATCATATTATGAATAACTTCGGTGAGCAGGACTGTTTTGCCTACCCCCGCCCCGCCAAAGAGACCCGCTTTGCCGCCTCGCTCCAAGGGAACAAGCACATCGATGAGTTTGATGCCTGTTTGGAATATTTCAGTTTTAACAGTGCGCTGCGAGAAAGGCGGGGGCGGCTGATGGACTGAGCGCCACTGGACAGAGGCCGGTGCCTCCAGGTGGTCAATGGGATTGCCAAACACATCAAACATGCGCGACAGTATCTCTTTGCCCACGGGTGTTTTGAGCGGCTCGCCTGTATCCTCGACGGACATCCCCCTTGAAATTCCCTGTGTAGGGGTCAGCGCGATGCCGCGCACAACCCGGTCATCCAGCTGCTCCATGACTTCAATGATGACTTCACCCTTGTCGCCGGTGCGCAGCAAGGAAAAAATAAAGGGCAGACGATCTTCAAAGCGTACGTCCACAACACTGCCCTGTACGGCAAGGATGGTCCCTTGGGAGGTGCTGCCATCAGTTTTATTGTTCATTGATTCGTATCCCTTTTACAATCGTATCGGTGGAAAGAGTCAGTGCGTATATTTTTTAGAATGTGGCATAAAATAAAAACATAAAATCAGTGCAAAACTATGTTGCTTATAAGGTATCATACCCATTTAGTCCGCGCTGAGCGGCCTGGCCCTGAGAATCACATGAGATGCAAAGAAGAGCGGGCGGGTGAAAGCATGGCGGCGATGGCAAGAAAGTAGGCGTTTGACAGGTTTACTCTTTCTTTTGGTTCAAATTAGCATAGGCCCCGCAAAGAGGGGATAACGCGCTGCGGCCGGCTTTATTTTTGCGGTGACATCAGGATAAAACAACCCTGCAGGCCAGCGGATAAACCAGCGTTTTTCTTGACAAAATAAGGGGCTGACAGTATGATAAAGGTTAAGAAACGGAGGCTTTTTAACATGTCCAACAACTTGACCATGGATAAGCTGACAGCGCTTTGCAAAGTGCGCGGATACATCTTCGCGGGCTCGGAAATATACGGCGGTTTGGCCAACACCTGGGATTATGGCCCCTTGGGCGTTGAGTTTAAAAACAACATCAAGCGCGCCTGGTGGAAGAAGTTTGTGCAGGAGAGCCGCAGCAATGTTGGTCTTGACGCCTCTATTTTGATGAACCGCCAGGTCTGGGTGGCCTCGGGCCATGTGGGCAGCTTCAACGACCCATTGATGGACTGCAAGGCCTGCAAGGCGCGTTTCAGGGCCGATCAGCTGGTGGAGGATCATGCCCAAAAAGCCGGCAATGCCCTGCATGCCGACGGCTGGGACAATCAGCAGCTGGAAGCTTATATCCAGGAGCATCAGGTCGTCTGCCCCAACTGCGCAAAACATGATTTTACGGGCATTCGAAAGTTCAATATGATGTTCAAGACTTTCCAGGGCGTTACAGAAGACGGCGCGGCAGAGATTTATCTGCGGCCCGAGACAGCCCAGGGCATTTTTGTCAACTTTAAAAACATCGTGCGCTCCACGCGCCGCAAGCTGCCCATTGGGGTATGCCAGGTCGGCAAGAGCTTTCGCAATGAAATCACGCCCGGCAACTTTATCTTCAGAACCCGCGAGTTTGAGCAGATGGAAATGGAATTTTTCTGCAAACCGGGGGAGGATATGGAATGGTTTGAGTATTGGCGCACCTTTTGCCGGGATTGGCTGATCAACCTTGGCATCAAGGAAGAGAACCTGCGCACGCGCGACCACCAGGCAGATGAGCTGAGCCACTATTCCAAGGCGACAACAGATTTTGAATTCCTCTTTCCCTTTGGCTGGGGTGAATTGTGGGGCGTGGCCAACAGGACAGATTTTGACCTCAAGGCCCACCAGACCACCAGCGGCGAAAACATGGAATACATTGACCCTGTGACCAACGAGCGCTTCATTCCCTATGTGGTGGAGCCTTCCGTGGGGGTCGAGCGCGCGGCACTGGCCTTCCTGTGCAATGCCTACGAAGAGGAACAGCTGGAGGGCGACACCCGTGTGGTGCTGCATCTGCATCCGGCATTGGCGCCTTATAAGGCGGCGGTGCTGCCGCTGCAAAAGAACAAGCTGGGCTTGCAGGCCACCGCCCTTTATGACGAGCTGAGCAAACATTTTATGATCGACTATGACGAATCCGGCTCCATCGGCAAACGGTATCGCAGGCAGGATGAAATCGGTACGCCTTTTTGCATCACGGTGGACTTTGACACAGAGGAGCTTGGCAGCGTGACGGTACGAGAGCGTGACAGCATGCAGCAAGTTCGAGTAAACACAGATGAATTGGTAAGCTTCATCACATCTAAGCTCCAGTTCTGACCGCGCTTTAAGCGCCGCAAAGGGGACAGCATGACAAACGATCCATATAATACGAAGGGGGCAGGACAGCCCGAGCGTCGCAGACGAGCAGACCGTCACACGCCAAATCAGGACCCGCAGCGCGGCCAGCAGCCCTACAGGGGCGAATATCCCCCTGAAGACGCAGCGCCATTGCCGCTGGGCAGCGAACCCCGGGGCTTTGTACCGCCGCCGCCGCGTCCGCAGGCTAGCCGGCCTGAAGTGCCTGCCAGCTATGACTATGAGCGTTTCCCGCCTGAACCCCAAACCATCAGTGAATATGATGACGACGAGGATGATTATGCCCCCCGCCTGTGGCCAAAGCTATTGGCGCTGGTGCTGGGGCTTTTGCTGATTGCAGCAGCCGGCCTGTATTTCCTGATGCCCGAAAATAGTCCCGGTTTCCTGGGCACGCTTCGCGGCGGCATCGGCTCAGCTGTGGATGGCACCCTGGGCTTGTTGGGCATCAAGGAAGAAAAGATCCCCACACTCATTAAGTTTGAGACGCCCGATGCGATCGGCCAGATTGGCGTGAAGACTGTCTTTACCTTCACAACCGACATCCCCGTTGACAGCGTACGCATGGTGGATGAACTGGGCATCACGGTCCTGGGTCAGCCTGCAAGCGTTGACCCGCAAAAAACAATTTGGACTTTATCGGTCATCTTTGATGAACCCGTCAGCGCGACCCTCAGAGGTGATATGCTGCTGGGCGGTGTTTGGTACAATGGCGATAAAACCATCGATTTCATGACCGCCGCGCCCACGCCTGAGCCAACCTTGGAGCCTTCTCCAACCCCTGAAACAGCAAGCGATCCCTTTAGCCTGACGGATGACGCCCTGCAGGGCGAGGACGCGGCTTCCCTGGCGATGCGCGATGAAAATGCTTTTGTTGTTGACGACTCTGTCCCTCCTTTTGAGATGCTGCCCCAGGCAGCTGTGCAGACGGCAGTGCCGGTGACGCAAACACCGCTGGTGACCCCCGCGCCGACAGCTGTACCCACAGCTGTACCCACTGCGGTGCCCACAGCGATTCCTACAGCGGTGCCCACGGCAACGGCCCTGGCCGCCCAGGCGACCCAGGCGCCCAGCGCTGAGCCCTTTGTGGTGCTGCGCAACACGCAAACGCCTGCCCCCGTCATCGCACAGGAGCCTGCGGAGGACCCTGCGCAGATCATGTCCGCTTCTGAGGATGTCCCCGCCTGGGATGAAACAGGAGATGAAACAGGAGATGAAACAGCAGATCTCGAATCAGCCCCCAGCGGCGAAACGGCAAATAATGCAAGCGGCGATCATCTCCCCCTCAATGAGTGGGATGAGATAGACCCGGCGGCTCTGGCCGCGGCAGCGCTGGATTCACAGGATGAGGCAAGCGGGCAGGCCCAGGCCGGCACCGCATCACAGGGGGCGGCTCTGCTGCCCATGACGACGGATGAAGATGCCCTGCCCTCCTTAGTCAAGCTAAAAGAAGACGTTTATCAAAAGGGCAAGAAGGTGAAGGAGCTGGAGCGGACCAACCCCATTAGCCTGCCCATGCCCCAGCAGTATGTCAGCTATGAAGGCGGCGTCTTTACCTTCCGCAATGATAATTTCCGCGGCAATGCCGCCTTTGGCAAGGCAGAAATGCCCCTGGAGCAGCTGTCCGTGCTGTGGGAAGCCCCCCTTGGCAGCCTTCGGGTAGATGGCGATACCCTGTACGGCCTTGGCTATACCGGCCAGCCTGCCATCGTGAAGTGGTCGGTTGAACTGCGCCAGATGATGAACATCAATGAGGATAAAAAGGAAGTCAAGGCCCTCAAGGAAGTCATCGCCGCGGGGCAGGACGGCAAAGTGTATTTCTTTGACCTCAATGACGGTGAGCCCACACGTGAGCCCATTGATATCGGTTACCCGCTAAAAGGTTCCGTCGCCGTTGATACAATGGGACGCCCGATGATCTCCTTTGGTCAGGGCATCTCCAAGATGCCTGGAAAAACCGGCCCCATCGGCTTTTATCTGTATAATCTGATTGATCAAAAACAGCTTCAGTTTATCAATGGCCGAAAGACCAAAATACAGACGCAATATTCCACCAACGGCGCTTTTGACGGGACAGCTCTGTTTGACCGTGAAAGCGACAGCATGATCATAGCGGGCGAAAATGGCCTGCTGTATACCGTCGCCCTCAACACAGTGTTTGACTATCTTGATAAGATGACCATCGCGGTGGACCCTGTGATCACCTACAACAAATCAAAAGCGGCGGCCCAGCCGGACATGTCCGTGACGGCCGAAGCCAGTGTGGCGATGTACGGCAAATATGCCTACATGGCCGACCGGCATGGCATTCTCAAGGCCATTGACACTGACAGCATGCTGACCCAGTGGGTCTTTGACACGGGCGATAATACCGATGCGACCCCGGCGCTTGGCTTTGATGAGGATGGCAGCCTGGGCCTTTATACAGGCACCACAGTCTTTACCCGCAGCAAAAAATCCGGCGAAGCGGTGATCCGGCGCATCGATGCCATGTCGGGCAAAGAAATCTGGGCCCATGCCGTCCCCGCCAAGTACGAGCCTTATGAGCAGGGCGGCGTGAAAGCAAGCCCCGTGGTTGGCGAGTACGCGATCAGCGACCTGGTCATCTTCACAGTGAATCTCACCGGTGAGGGCAAGGAGGCCACGGTCATCGCCCTGAACAAACAGACGGGCGATGACGTGTGGAGCTTCCCGCTCAACAACCCCAGCATCTCCTCGCCTGTGGCCGTTTACCGGGAAAATGGCGATGCCTTCCTGATACAGGCGGATGAAAAGGGCGTGCTGTATCTCATGAATGCCCAAAGCGGCGAGCTGCTGCACACCCTGGACCTGGAAGGCAGCCTGCTTGGCTCTCCCGCTGTTTACAACGATGTGCTGGTGATAGGCACAAGCGGCAAAGACAACAGCAATCTCTACGGCATCAGGCTGGAATAATTAACTCGAAATCTCAGTTTAAACGGGCAGGGGGCTTTAGGGCTCCCTGCTTTTTGCTGTTCACAGGAGGAAGATTTTATGCTATCTTTGATACAAACCCCAGGGCTTTATTCGTTTTTTATTTCTGGGGAGAAGCTCAAAAAATGTACGCCAAAGCCAATAGTGCGTGCCTGAATAAAATATATTTGTTGTGACATAGGGAGGTCAGCATGAACAGACGTTATCTCGTAGCCCTCGACCAGGGAACCACCTCATCCCGGGCGGTGGTCTTTACCCCGGAGGGCAGCGTTGTCAGCGCTGCCTCCATTGAGTTTAAGCAGTATTATCCGCAGCCTGGCTGGGTGGAGCATGACCCGGATGATATCGTGGCGACCCAGGTGGAGTCCCTTCGCACAGCGGTGCGCAAAGCCGGCATCCAGGCAGCGGAGATAGCGGCCATCGGCATCACAAACCAGCGCGAAACCACCCTTTTGTGGGACAGGAAAAGCGGACGGCCTGTCTACCGCGCCATCGTATGGCAGTGCAGGCGGACAGCTGATTATGTGGAAACCCTCAAGAAGGAGGGCTACACAGAGATGATCCGGGAAAAGACGGGCCTGGTGCCGGACGCCTATTTTTCGGGGACCAAGCTGCAGTGGCTGCTGGATAAGCTGGACCTGCGCGACAGGGCCAGGCGCGGGGAATTGTGCTTTGGCACAGTGGACAGCTACCTGGCCTATCACCTGGTCAAAGGACACCCCCACGTCACGGACGCCACCAATGCCGGGCGAACGATGCTGTTTAACCTCGCCACCCAGCAGTGGGATGATGATTTGCTGAACATCATGGATATCCCCACCCAGGTGCTGCCGCGGGTTGTCGATACCTCCCGCATTGTTGGGATGCTCGATGAAGATATTTTGGGGGCGCCCATCCCTGTGGCCGCGCTGGTAGGTGACCAGCACGCGGCCTTGTTTGGGCAGGCCTGCATTGAAAAAGGCATGACCAAGAATACCTATGGTACGGGCTGTTTTATGCTGATGAATATCGGCAGCGAGTTTCGCCTCTCCCAGGCAGGCCTGCTGACCACCATGGCTTGGCGCCTTGACGGAAAGCCCTGCTATGCTTTTGAAGGCAGTGTATTCATGGGCGGCGCCACCATCCAGTGGCTGCGGGATGAACTCAAGCTCATCAGCCACGCCGCCCAGAGTGAGGCGCTGGCGCTGTCTGTTCCCAGCTCCGGCGACTGCTATCTAGTGCCGGCCTTCACGGGCCTTGGCGCGCCTTACTGGGACATGTATGCCAGGGGCACGCTGGTGGGGATGACCAGGGGCACGGGCGCTGCGCACATAGTCAGGGCAGCGCTTGAATCAATCGCCTACCAGTCCGCCGACCTGCTGCTGGCCATGACCAAGGACGCGGGCTGCAAGCCCCCCGTACTGCGGGTGGATGGCGGCGCCAGCGCCAATTCCTTTTTGATGCAGTTTCAATCAGATATCATGGACCTGCCCATCGCCAGGCCCGCTGTCCTTGAAACCACAGCGCTGGGCGCGGCACTGCTGGCGGGGCTTGCTACAGGCCTTTATCCCGATATCGCCTCCACTGCCCAGGGCTGGCATATGGACACAGGTTTTGAGCCGCGGATGACTGAGGATGACCGCGAAAAGTCGCTCAAAGGATGGCACAGAGCGGTGGAGGCCGCGCAGTTCTGGGCTTCAAAAAGATAGAAGACACATAGAAGACACACAGTTTCTTGACCTATGATTGATGCAGAATAAATATAAAATTTGAGGTGATTCTTTGATTCAATTTGGTACGGGCGGGTGGCGGGCCATCATCGGCAAGGATTTTGTTTATGACAACATCATCAGCGTAGCCCAGGGCCTGGCAGATATGATGAAGGCGCAGGGGCAGCTGGAACAGCCCGTCATGCTGGGCTTTGACCGGCGTTTTTTATCCTATGACGCCGCGGTGTGGATTGCGCAAATTTTGTGCGCCAATGGCATCACCGTGTGGTTTATGAAAAGGACGGCCCCCACACCGCTGATTATGTACACCGTCAAGACAAAGGGCCTTTATTATGGCCTGCAGGTAACGGCCAGCCACAACCCGCCGACCTACAACGGCATCAAGCTGGTTGTACAGGGCGGGCGCGACGCGTCGCAGACAGTGACGCAGCAGCTTGAAAAATATGCAAACGCGGTGCTGAGGCGGGACAAGAGACCCGAGCCCATGCCGGTGCAGCTTGCAGAGAAATCCGGATTATTGCTGTATCCCAAAAACCCCTTCAATGAGTTCATCGATGACATTGAGTCCCGCATCCGCATGGATATCATCCGTGAGCGCGGGCTGCGCATTCTTTTTGACCCCATGCATGGCTCGGGCGCATATGCGCTGATGGTGCTGCTCTACACTGCCCGCTGCACGGTGGACCATATCAACTTTGAACGGGATGCCTACTTTGGCGGCCACATGCCCGCACCCAGCGAACGCAGCCTGCAGGAGCTTCGCGAGAAAGTGACGGTGCAGGGCTATGACCTGGGCATTGCCTTTGACGGGGACGGCGACCGCCTGGGAATTATCGACTCAAACGGCCGCTACATCACGGCCAATGAAATTTTGGTGCTGCTTTATTACTATCTGCATGAGCATAGGGGATGGAAGGGGCCGGTTGTGCGCAACATGTCCACCACCCACATGCTCGACAAGCTGGCCCAGTCATTTGGCGAAGTGTGCTATGAAGTGCCGGTGGGCTTTAAATACATCTCACAGAAAATCGAAGAGACTGATGCTGTGCTGGGGGGCGAGTCATCCGGCGGCCTGACCGTGCGGGGACATATCCCGGGCAAAGACTCCGTTTACGCGGCAGCGCTTCTTGTAGAAGCGGTCTGCATGCTGAAGAAAAGCCCTTCCCTCATCCTGGGCGACCTGTACGCGAAGCTGGGCGCCCATGTGATGCTCGAGAAAAGCTTTCCCCTGACCGAGGAAGGCAAAGCTGCTGCCTATGAAAGCCTGATGGTGCAGCGCCATTTACCGGTTTTTGGCCAGGCGATTGAGCGTGTCTCCTACGAAGATGGCTGTAAAGTATATTTCAAGGACGGCAGCTTTGCTGTGTGCCGCTTTTCGGGCACCGAGCCGCTGCTGCGCCTGTGTGCTGAAGCACCGCAGGTAGCCCAGGCACAGGGTTATATGAACGCGTTTCGAGAACAGGTGATGATACTGATGAGGGAATCAGCTGAAGAATCGTAATGGGACCCCAAACAGTTAGAAAGTGCAAAAAGCTGCCCTGTTTAAGTGCAGCTTTTTGTTATCTGAAGGCAAAGGTTAATCTCTTTCTCTGCGCATCTTTTTGCGGATGACGGGGATCATGATCTGGATAAAGACCGCCAGCAGCAGGATAGAACCCTTAATGGTATCGTTGATGAGGGCATCAAAGCCCATGGAAGCAATGATTTTATCGATGATGGTATAAGACATGGCGCCAAATAAGACACCCATCAGTTTGCCTTTGCCGCCGGACATGCTAACCCCACCGATGACCACCGCTGCAATGGCATACATCTCATTGCTGCGGCCCAAGGTGGCCGGGTCGACCGATCCGTTCATGGCCAGCCATAAAAAAGAAGCCAGTCCGCACAGAACCCCTGTGATGGTATAGACGCTGACACGCACCCAATCAACATTGATGCCAGCCAGGACGGCCGCGTGTTCGTTGCTGCCTACGGCATAAATGGTGCGGCCATATTTGGTGGAGGTGGAAATAAATACCATGATAATCATGGTCAGGATGAGCACCATGCCCACCATGGGGATCAGACCAAAGAGTTTGCTTTGCCCAAATCCATAAAAGGCGTCGTAGGAGCTGAGGGTGCCGTCCATGTTATAAATGCTTTTGCGCTCAACACTGCGAAGATAAAACTGGGCGATAGACCTGAAAATCATCATCGTGCCCAGGGTGACGATAAATGGGGGCATCTTTACCTTGCCAATGAGCAGACCGTTGATGCTGCCAAAGATGAAGCCTGAGGCCAGGGCAAACAGCAGCGTGAGGATGGGGCTGTTGGTGGCATTAAACACAACCACCGAAAGACCGCCGATGAGAGCGACCATGCTGCCCACGGATAGGTCAATGCCGCCGGTGATAATGGCCAGGCCCATGCCAAAGGCGATGATCCCCACCAGGGTGGAGTGGCGCAGGATGTTCATCACGCCGCTCCAGGTAGTGGCGCCGCCGTTTATCCACAGATAGGCTAGCAGGATGGCAATAAATATGAAAATAAAACTATAGTTGCCAAGCACGCGGGAGATGGATTTTTTGGGATTAGCCTGCGCTTCGTTTGTCTTGGTCATGAAGATTTGTTACCTCCGTAGATTTGATGGCGTTGGTCGCACTGAGGACCACACGCTCCTCGGTGATTTCATGGCGCTGCAAAATAGAATGGATGCTGCCATGATAAAACACAATGCAGCGGTCTGCAACTTTTTGGATTTCCTGGATTTCAAGCGTATTGACCAGGATGGTTTTGCCCGAGGATGCGAGCTGCTGTATCAGCCTGTAAATCTCTGCCTTGGAGCCTACATCAATGCCCTGGGTGGGGTTGTCAAGCAGCAAAATATCTGCCTGCGTGTTGAGCCAGCGCGCCAGGATAACCTTCTGCTGGTTGCCCCCAGAGAGTGAATTGATGGAAGCGTGGGGTGAATTGGCCTTGATGGACAGGCTGTTCTTGTGAAGATTGTAGCGTTTGATTTCTTTGTTTACCTTGATGACAGGCCTGCGGGCGGAGAGGCGATGCTCAGAGACATAGAAGTTCTCCAGCAGAGAAAAATCCGGGATAATGGAATTTTCTTTTCGGTTGGCCGCGATCATCGACAGCCTGTTGCGCATCGCGCTGTGTACGGTATTGTTGGTGATCAGTTTGCCCCACAGCTTCAGTTCGCCGCCTTTGATGGGTAAAACGCCAAAAATAGTGCGCATCATTTCGCTGACACCCGCCCCTTTAAGGCCGGTAAAGCCGACGATTTCACCCTTTCTGACTGAGAAAGTGACATCGCGGAAATGTTCACCCGACAGGCCGTTCAGCTCCAAAATTGTCTCGCCCAGGGGTCTGTCTTCATAGGCGCCCTGCTCAGTATAGTGCTGGCCCACCATCAGCCTGGCAACCTGGGAGGGGCTCACGTCAGCAATATTTCCGCTTTGAATCAATAGGCCGTTGCGCAGCACGGTATAGCTGTCGGCAATCTGGAATATTTCCTGCATTTTGTGGGAAATAAAGATAAAAGATTTTCCCTGGGCTTTCAATTGCCGGATGATGTCAAAGAGTTTTTCGATTTCTTCGGTATTGAGCGAGGTTGTGGGTTCATCCAGGATAAAAAGCTCTGCTTTGGCATGCAGTGCTTTGACAATCTCCAGCAGTTGTTTTTTGCTGGGGTCAAGCTCTGATACCATCGCGGTGGGGGAAATATCAACTTCCAATTGGGCCAATAGATCTTGCGTCTGCGCAATCATTTCCTTTTTTTTGAGGATGCCAAACCCCCTCACGATTTCCTTGCGCAAAAATATATTTTCGTAAACGCGCAAGTCGTTGAACAGGTTCAATTCCTGATGAACAAAGGCGATGCCGGCCCGCTGCGCGTCGCGGATGGTAGTATTATCAAGGGGCTTTC
>JAAZEI010000143.1 GCA_012512355.1 Clostridiales bacterium
ACGACAGAACCATATCTCAGCAACTCATAGATCAGATAATTAGCGCAGACAAAAAAAGGTATGAAGTTCACTGGAACATCGTGAGAAAAAACCGCGCGCTTAAATTTTCGAATGAAAGCCTTGAAGACAGCATGTTTAAACTGCAAAAAAGATTTTTCACTGCATGGATTGAATTGGAGACAATACTACGAGAACAAATTGCCAATGCGAAGTTGAACAAAAGTTACAATTCATCCATGGTCGCCGTAAACAAGTTCCTAAAGGGTCAGTTCTCACCCGAAGAAGTCAATAACTATGAAAACATGAAAAAACTAAGAAATGAGATAGTTCATGGCGTATCTTCGACCGATCCAAGTTATACGAGAGGACAGCTCGAATCCGCAATTCACACAACAGAGGACTTAATAGAGAGGCTTAAAACAGGGTATATATCTCCACATTAAGCCCTGGGACTTCAGGAGCACGAGCTTAATAAGCTTGAGCTTTTCTCCGGCATGCATGATATCGGGAAAATAAGTATTGACAACAGCATTCTGACAAAGCCCGGCAAGCTGACCGAGGAAGAATGGCTGGAGATGAAAAAACATCCGGGCATCGGATACAGAATAGCGATGACTTCACCCGAGTTAAGGCCCATAGCAGAGTATATTCTGAGCCATCACGAACGATGAGATGGCAAGGGATACCCTCAGGGCCTGAGTGAGAAAAACATCCCGTTAAACTCCCGGATACTTGCTGTCGCTGATGCCTATGATGCCATGACCTCTGAGCGGCCTTACAGAAAAGCACTGACAAAAGAAGCCGCCATCGATGAGCTTGTCAAGAATTCCGGTACCCAATTTGATCCGGAGATCGTTAAAATATTCCTGGAAATAATAACAGCGGCCTAAAGCGGATTGACAGCTTTACCAAAGCCCCCAAGGCCTGCAAAGCCAATCTTATCCCCCCGCCGCTTACCCATCCGATTGCTCTGCTTGCGCATTCATGATGTTCCCCCGGTAGAGGATCCACACGCTGACCATGTACAGCAAAAGCGGCATCAGCATGCCCATCAGGCGCACGCCGGAGGCGATGTACAGGTTAAACAGCGCGTGCAGGATGATGGATACCGAGAACAGGCCAAACAGCAGGGGCAGCACGATCATGCTGAACTCCTTGATGAGGGTGAGCCCAAAACCCAGGATCCCGGTGGCCATCCCGTGCATGAGGCAGGTGGTGATGCTGCGCAGGATGACATAGAAGGTGAGGGATGACGCAGCGCCTGTCTGGCCCAGCAGATAGGTGTAGTTCTCCTGGATGGAGAAACCGATGCCGGCGGCCAGCGCGAAACTGAATAAGGGAAAGGCCGTCTTTTGTTTGCGTATCAGAAAGTACAAAAGCGGAAGCGCTTTGAAAAACTCCTCAATGATGGGCGCCCAGGTGACCGACAAAACGGATAGTGGGATGCCGCCCTGCTCATGTATCAGATTGTTCACCGGAAGCGACAGCGCGAAGGCCACCATACCCCAGGCAAAAAACAGCATCATCAGGCGGTTTTCCCCTTTGAGGAGGATAATCAGGAAAACCAGCGGGATCATCGTGCCCCAGAATACCGCGTCAATCATGCGTCCCTGCCTCCCTCTTCAGGATGCCGTAAGAGATCAGGGCAAGTGCAAGGGGATACAGCGGGGCCGTGGTAGCGGTCATGCTGCCGCGCAGCAGCACAACGCTGGCCATGAAGACAGCATCGGTTGCCGCCAGCACCAGGATGCCGCCCAGCAGCCAGCGGTTTTTCCGCGCATGCCGCAGGGGCAGCGCCTTGTACAGGGTCCAGGCGGCTGCCAGGCCCAGCACAAAATTGTAGAGCTTGACCGCCGGGGCGCTCTTCCCGAAAATCGCCAGCAGCAGCGGGATCAGCAGGAGTACAAAAGCCAACTTGTCTCCCTTTGCCCTGTTCTCCTCCTGTTCCAGCACACTCAGGGCGCCGATGAGCAGGAAGTAGGTGCCGGTGAACCCCAGGTCGCCAACAGAAGGATAGGGCAGCGGGGTTTGCATGAGCAGCGTGTAGGAAAACCAGAATAACTGCCCCAGTGTCCAGCTGAGGATGGCCAGTGAAGTCACCAGGACCGCGGACCGGCTGCGGCTGGTTTTCAGGCTGGCCAAAAGAACAGCTGCCAGGGCAAAGCCCAGCGCCAATTGGTAAATGTCAGCGGCTGCAATCAGGGATTCGAGGGTAAAAAGATGTAAAATGGCCAGCGCGGCAAAACAGACTGCCCATACCAGCGCTGCCAGCAGCAGCCACCGGGTGATTTGTACCCAGTGGCTTCCCTGCGTCCCCGAACCTGTCAGGCCCTTTGCTGTGTCTGTCATCTGTTTGAGCCGCGGTGCCCGGCGTCAGCGTGCTTTGTCCCTACCTCATGATCAAGGTCCGGGGCAGGCCTTTGTGATTCATGAAGCCCTCTGCTTGCTGCC
>JAAZEI010000144.1 GCA_012512355.1 Clostridiales bacterium
CTTCATCAGTAGTATCCATTGGTTTAAGCACGCCGCCTTTTAAGGTCAGCAGCTTTTCCTGTGCTTTTTCTAAGTCTGCGTTTAATTCCTGTGCTAATTTAACCCCAAGCTCATATTCTTTAAGAAGCGACTCCAGATTCAAACCGCCTTCGCCCATTTTGATGACTAAAGATTCCAGCATTTCCAACTTTTGTTCAAAGCCTAATTCTTCTTTGGTGTTATTCATTAAAATTCCTCCATTTTCAGAGAGATCAATCTCACTTCTGCCTTACCATCTTGGAAAACAAGATGAAAATGCTCGGGAAGGTTTCTAGCATAGGCAATGGGTTTTCCTTCAGCAAAAGCAAGTGTATAACCTCGTTTGAGTGTGTTACCCGGACCTAGGGCTTTGAGGGCAGCACACATGTTACTAAGCTTGGCGCTATAGATCTCTATTGATTGTTTTGTCAGCGCTTGCAGGGACCTGAGCGCGTCATTGAGACGATTGGCATATGCTTGTAAGAGCAAATCAGGTTTATGTAACGCCAATTCTCTGCATAAATCTTGCACAATTGTTGTGTACTGAAGCAATCGCGTGTTGACTTCTTGGTGAAAAGCACTTTGCATGGAAGAAATCACTCTCTTGATTTCAATTTTTTCTGGAACAGCGAGTTCTGCAGCAGCTGAAGGAGTAGCAGCCCGCACATCAGCCGCAAAATCCGAAAGTGTTGTATCTGTTTCGTGGCCAACAGCCGAAATAATCGGCTTTTTACAATTAGCAATAGCTCTAACCACTGCTTCCTCATTAAAAGCCCATAAATCTTCCATCGAACCGCCGCCGCGTCCTATAATAATAACATCAACTTGTTCAAGCTGTTCAAGTTCTTTGATAGATCGTACCAAATCTTCTTTAGCGCCTTCACCTTGAACCTGTGATGCTCTGAGAATAAGCTGGATATTGGGAAAACGTCTCTCAGCAACTGTCTTGATATCATGAAGAACCGCACCCGAAGCAGAAGTAATAATTCCTACAGCTCTGGGAAGCAAAGGTAAAGGACGTTTTTTCGAGGTATCAAACAATCCCTCCTTTAACAATTTATCTTTCAGAACCTGATAGCGCTGATATAATACTCCTATCCCATCTTCCAGCATAGCCTCTGCATAAAACTGGTAGTTGCCGCTGCTCGCATAAAGACCGGCAGAACCAATCAAAATAAGCTTCATGCCATCTTTTGGTTTAAAGTCAAGTTGCATGTTATGCTGCCGAAACATTACACAAGCAATTCGGCTCTCTTCATCTTTTAGTGAAAAATACCAATGTCCCGAGGCATATGGTCTAAAATTGCTCAGCTCACCTCGAAGTGCTATGCCTTGCAGCATTGGGTCACCAGCAAGAGAGCGACGTACGTATTCATTGAGGTCTGATACGCTCAGGGTGCTAAATTGCATGCTGCCTCCAAAGTGTTTTCCATCAGCATGCTGATGGTTAACTTCCCCACACCGCCAGGTACGGGTGTTATAAAACCTGCAATATCTTTGACATGTTCATAATCAACATCGCCAACAACTTTGCCATCTACTCTATTGATGCCAACATCTATTACAGCAGCGCCCAGTTTTACCATATCCGCGGTTACAAAATGCGGTTTACCAATCGCGGCTACCAATATATCGGCACGTTTGCAATGCTCTTTTAAATTTTTGGTACGAGAGTGGCAGATAGTAACAGTACAATCCTCGTTAAGAAGCAGCATCGCTACAGGCTTGCCAACGATATTTGAGCGGCCAATAACAACTGCTTCTTTACCGCTTAACTCAACGCCGCCATTTTTTAACATGTACATAATCCCTTTAGGCGTACATGCAATGACACTGTCTTGAGATGTAAAAAGCTTCCCTGCATTGGTGATATGAAATCCGTCCACATCCTTTTCAGGTAGTATGCGCGAAAGAATTTGGTGTTCATTTAAATGGCCGGGCAATGGCGATTGAATCAGTATTCCGTGAATTTTGGTGTCGGCATTTAACTTATCAATTACACGTATTAAATCAGCTTGTGAGATAGCCTTATCAAGCTGCAGTGTACGCGAATAGATGCCTATTGATTCACATGCAATTCCTTTGTTGCGAACATAAATTTGGCTGGCAGGATCTTCTCCTACCAATACTACCGCAAGACCAGGGGTAATCCCTTTTTGCTTAAGTTCACCAACTCGTTTGATTTGCTCCTGGGTAAGCTCTTCTGACATAATCTTTCCACTTAGTATCTTGGCCATTTTTATTCTCCTTACAGTTTGTTAAAATAATGAATTGCCCCAATCAATGCTACCCCGACAGCATTGTCTCCTGAGTACTCAGGCAATCCAAACATCACATTGAGTCCGCTTTGATGAACATTAATCTGATTCTTTAACAAATTTCGAAATAAATCAGATGATGCTACACCGCCAAAGATCAAAACTTCACTGAGTCCAGTTTCTTTTTTAGCGGCATAAATCATCTGAAAAACTGTTCTTGCCAACAGATCAAATACCTCAGCTGCGATATCTTCTTTACTCATCAAACCACTCAAAACATCGCGAATTGCTTGCGCTTCTGCACCGGATAAATGGCAGTTCAAGTCTTTTAGATTAACGCAATACTTTCCCGTCGAAACACCGCGCTTAGCCAATGTTTCTAAATCGGGACCCGAGGGAAACTGCAAGCCCAAACGAACGCCGATTCGATCTATTAATTGCCCTGCATGCAAATCAAGAGAATTAGCAATGGGTATGATTTTTTCAGAGGAAATTATCAATAAATCAGTTGTGCCTCCTGATAAATGCAAAGCCAGATATTCTGAAGGCATCTGCCTCCTATTCAATAGTGCTGCTTGTAAATGTCCCCTTTGATGACTTGTTTCATAACAGGGTACGTTTAATGCAGCGGCCAGAGATTTTGCGATAGATACACCCGCTTTAAAAACAGGCATATAGGAGCCGACAGAGTCAGTAGGTTTTGCAGATACACTCAGCGCTGAAATCTTCACCGCTTTGGGCAGCATAGCTTTTCTCAACAATTCCGGCAGCTGCTTGAGGTGAATAAAAACGGCCTCGCTTTGCTGCAGGCCGCGCATACCCTTCTTTACCGGAAGAAGCATCCTATGAGAAGTAATCAATGAGAGGTTTTCATCCACCAGAGCACAAGATGTTGTATAACAGCTGGTATCAATACCAAGGACCGCTCTCATGTCTGCGGATTATCTCTCATAAAGCTGCCAAGCAGACCATTAATAAACCTGCTGTCACCTTCTTCACCGTATCGATGTGCCAATTCAACTGCCTCGTTAATAATCGCGCTTGGAGGTGAATCTTTAAGATAATTTAACTCAAAAAGCGCGATTTTAAGAATGGCCCTCACCAATACAGGGATGCGTTCAAGCTCTCTGCTTTTGCTCCGAATAGAAATCTGATGCTCTAACTCCGCCTGATAAAGTGCTACACCCTCAGTCAAACTTTTTATAAATTCAAAATCCGCTTCGTCGTCCTCTTGAAAACCAATCAAACCCAAAAGTGTCTCCGGGCCGCCTTCGCCTCCAAGCATACTCTCATAAACCATTTGCAATGCGGCTC
>JAAZEI010000016.1 GCA_012512355.1 Clostridiales bacterium
GCCAGGCCGTAGCACCTGGCTTCCATCACCAGCTGGTCACTGCCAAAGTGGGCATTGCTTGAAAGCTCGCTGCCCTGCCCCGTTTCAAAATACATCACATTGGGGCCATGGGCAGTCCCCTGCGTCATGACCAATTCCTTGGCTTCCTGGAGCATGGCCGCGCTGATTCCAAAGGCGCTGTTGCCTTTTTGCGAGCCGGCGATGCTCTGGAATATCAAATCACAGGGCGCGCCTTTTCTGATGGCCTCCATTTGGGTCGTCACATGGGCCAGCACACAATTTTGGGTAGGGATGGCATACTTTTGCTTAATCTCCTCAAAACGCGAAAGGATGCTGTGCGCGCTCGCCGTGCTGGCATCCACAGGGTTGAGGCCAATCACCGCGTCCCCAATGCCGTAGCTCAAGCCCTCCAAAACAGAGGCACAATGCCTTCCACCTGATCGGTCGGGTGGTTTGGCTGCAGCCTGGCGCTTAAGGTTCCGGGAAGGCCAATGGTGGTGACACAGGACGCCGTCACCCTCATTTTTGCCGCTGAGTAAATCAAATCAAGGTTGCCCATGAGCTTTGTAACAGCGGCGATGACTTCGCTGGAAAGCCCTCTGCCTATCCTTGCAAGCGCATCACCGTCTGAAGCGAGTATGGTTTCACGCAGTTCGCCGATGGTCTGGTTTTTCAGTCCCTGATAAATGGAGAGGTTCACATCATCCAGGATGATGCGCGTCACTTCGTCCTCTTCATAGGGCACAGCAGGATGCTCAAACACATCGCTGACGGTGAGTTCAGACAGCACCACCCGCGCCGCCACCCGCTCCTGAGGCGTGGCCGCGCCAAGGCCGGCCAATCTGTCCCCGGCCTTTGGCGCGTTGGCTTTGCCCATCACTTCCTGTACGGAAGAAAATGTGTAGTTTTTTCCAAACAATGTTGTAGAAAGCCGCAAGGATATTCCTCCTCAGTTTCCAAATGCCAGCGTTTTAACAACCACCGGCAGTACTCTCCCCTGCGCCAAGGGTGCCCCCAAGTCGACCGTGTCACCAAAGGTCAGGGATATCCCATCCAGACAGATCATGGACGTCTCCTGTCCCCAGCGCCGTATCAGCGCCTGCCCCAAAGCCTTGGCCATATCATGGCGCATGATGAGGATGCGCGGAGCATGACCCCCAACCCCCAACGCAATCTGATCTGCCATCTGTTCTATCTGCACATAGGTCGGATTTTGAAATCCATCAAATCCAATGGCAAAAGGCGAATCGAACAGGTCAAACTGACGCGCGATTTGCCCGGACAGCCCGCTGATATCATCGGCTGTGTTCAAAAGCACCTTGGCCACCTGCAGCCCTTTCATGGGAAAGCTGACATTTTCAAGGGCAATGGTGCTCCCTGAGATGGCCAGGCTGTATGCTCCGGCGCCGATCACGGTCGCGTTTTGTGTTTCCAGCGGTCTCAACACCCTTTTTTGGCTGAAAAATAAAGAGGATGCCATGCTTTTCCCCAACACTTCCCCCATATCCAGAAAGGGCAGTTGGCTTTGAGCAGTCCCATAGATGCAGTCAGCCACGCCGCCTGAGAAGGTAAACAAATCCGCCCGCATCTCTTTGCTAAACCCCTGCGCAAGAACCAGGTCATCGTAAAGGGCTGTTCTGGGCCTTAGGTTGACGGCCTCTTCCAGTACCCGGGTCATCCGCTCAGCCAAGCGGAGCACCTCCTCGGGCAGCAGCCCTGCTCCGACCTCTAAACGGAGGCCTGCTTCCCGGGCTATCAGCGCCATTTTCGGTGAAAATGAATGTATGGTGCCGTCGGGGTGAAATCGAAGGAGCCTTCCCCCGATATCCACACAGCCGGTCTCAACCGGCTCTCCCCTGGAGAATAAGCACATGTTGCTAGTGCCGCCGCCAATATCCAAATTGAGGACAGGCTTTCCCAGCTGAGACGACAAGGCCGCGGCGCCGGCGCCTTTACCCGCCAAAATGCTCTCAAGTTCAGGGCCGGCGGTGGCAACCACAAATTCACCTGCCAGGCCTGCCAGGGCCTGCACCACTTCCTTGGCATTGCGTTTTCTGGCTGTTTCTCCTGTGATAATCACCGCGCCGCACTGTATCTGCCCGGGGCTAATGCCAGCGCTTTGATAATCTTCCCGGACAAATTTGGCAATCAGGTCGCCGTCAATGGCATCGATTGTTTTAAAAGGCGTCAGCCGCACGGGAGCACGGTACAGCACTTGCTTATCTTCGAGCACCATTCTGGGTACCGCAAAAGCCGATGAGAGGTTTTTAATGACCATGCTGCTGAACACACACTGAAATGTGGATGTGCCGATATCAATCCCCACACTGATAATCTTCTCCTGGTGAATCGGCCTTCACCGCCTTTGCGTTTATTCATGACAGATTCTTCAGCTTATTCACCCTAGACAAGGATGGCTTCGGGTATCTTCCCGGTTTCCTCTTAAAAAAAGCACACCGGAGCACAGGTTGATTCGTCAGTCCATTCTGATCCATACACGTGACATAAAAATATAAAAGCGCCTGAGGGCTGGGTGTTTGCTAGCTAACCAATGAGGTTTTAATGGCTGTTTATGATGATCCTGATGTCCTGCCGGGCAGACTCACAGAGTCTTACGTTCTTTTTGTCATTATACTGGGTTTTATATCATTGTCAATCACCGGAAGGAAAACCTGGCTGTTTGCAGGTCATCGCCTTTGGCAGATGAGCTGCAGCACGCGGTTTCTGATATTTAAAGAGCACCTCCCCTTTTGGCCTGCGTACTCATTATTTATCTGATGCTCTGCTTGACACGGATTTATTTCTTGACTTTATTTCGACCATACGATACAGTATAAAAAATGATAAAGTTAATATCCTGGCTTTTTGCAGGATTTAACAATAATAAAAGGGAGAAACAATCATGAGGAAAATCTTGTCACTGCTGATGGGAATCACCCTGCTGCTGAGCGCTGTGGGCGCCATGTCTGAAGCCGTCGACCTCAACAGCTACACCCTGGACGAAATCATTGCCAAGGCCATGGAAGAGGGCCATGTAGAATCTGTTGGCATGCCTGATAGCTGGGCCAATTGGGGCGACTCCTGGAAAGGCCTGACCGAAACCTACGGCATCACCCATACGGACGATGACATGAGCAGCGCCGAAGAACTGAGCATGTTCCAAAATGCCTACACCCGCGATATCGGTGACATTGGTCTGGGCTTCATCACACAGGCCCTTGAGAACGATCTGGTGCAGGGCTATAAAACCAGCTATTGGGACACTGTTCCCCAGTGGGCCAAAGGTGAAGACGGCAAGTGGATGATCGCCTACAACGGCGCCACCAGCTTCATCTACAACAACGATCTGACAAGCGATCCTATGCCCCTGAGCTGGGCAGACGTCCGCGAAGGCAGCTACAAGCTGACCATCGGAGATGTCGTCGGCGGCGCGACCGGACAGGGCGTCGTGGTTGCCACAGCTTATGCCTTTGGCGGCGACCTGGACAATCTGGAGCCCGCGTATGAGTTCTGGACCGAGATGGCCAAAGCCGGCCGTATCGACAGCGGCGCCATCCTGCTGGCCCGCATCCAGGCTGGTGAAGTAGAGTGCGGCGTGTCCTGGAGCTACAACGTATTGACATACCGTGACAACACCCCCAACTATAACCTGACCGTTGGCATTCCCAATGACGGCGCCATTTTGGTTGGCTATGCCAGCGTCATCAGCAAGAATTCCGACACCCCCTTTGCAGCGGCACTGGCCCGTGAATTCATCTTCTCTGACGAAGGTCAAATCAACCTGGCCAAGTCCGGCGCTGTCCCCACCCGCACGGATGTGACCATTCCCCAGGAAGTAATCGATGCAACATTTGATCCCAGCACCTATGCCAATGCGGTGGGTATTTCCGATGCCGCGCATTACGGCGAAGCCTGCGAAGAGATCTCCGACTGGTGGGCAGAGAACATCATTCCGCTGCTGGGCGGCTGATCCCGTTTGATGAAGTACTATTCGTCAGAGTGAATGCAGCGATGTATCAAAGCATAAATGATGGAGGGTAGTATCAATACCTGTGGGGCGTGCTCCAAGAGTACGCCCCCTTTTTTAGGATGGAGATAGGCCTATGAAAGACAAACGCAGACCCAAAGCACTTTCCGGCAAGAATGTTCGCTATTACTACCTGCTGGCTCTGACCCCATTTCTGTTCCTGGTGATCATGTATGAACTGATGCCCTTGATCATGCTGGTTGTGGACAGCTTTAAGTCGGAAAAAGCCAAAGATGTCCTCTTTACTTTTGAAAATTATCGAAAAATATTCACCACCCTCAGCTATAAAAAAGCCATTCTCAACAGCTTAAAAATTACGACGATATCAACAGCCTTTGGCATTGTGATTGCGTTTCTCGGCGCCCGGGCTGCTTATAATTCACGAGGCAAATTCAGAAATGCTTACCTGACAGTCCTCAACATGACATCTAACTTTGCCGGTGTCCCCCTTGCGTTTGCCTACATGATCATTTTGGGGAATGCAGGGGTCGTCAAGCAGATCGCAAACCTGTATGGCATCGATTTTTTGCAGAACTTTGATCTGTATTCTTCCAGCGGGCTGACCATGATTTACGTCTATTTCCAGATCCCCCTGTCTACGCTGCTGCTTATTCCGGCATTCAACGGCATCCGCAAAGAGTGGGGGGAAGCCAATATGCTCCTTGGAGGAACCAACACACACTTCTGGCACAAGGTGGGCATCCCGGTACTGCTTCCCAGCCTTTTTTCCACACTGAGCGTATTGTTTGCCAATGCTCTGAGCGCTTATGCAACCGCCTATGCGCTGCTGATGAACAACTTCTCACTGCTGCCGGTCAACATTTCCGCTTCATTTGTGGGGGATATCAAAACGAAGCCTAAACTGGGCGCGGCGCTTTCAGTGGTGATGATGATCATAATGAGCATTGTGATTCTGGTGAATAATTACATCACCAAGAAGACAACAAAATGGGAAGGGAGTTAGGCGTCGATGCAAAAGAGAGCTCGAATTAACGCGGCCATCGTCATGTCGATTATTATCCTATGGCTGATGATACCGCTTGGGGCAACTGCGGTTTATTCCCTGTTTGAGGATTGGACAGGCATCGTCCCCCGCGGATTCACGCTGGCCAATTACAAGACAATTTTTACAGATACCGCCTTCCTATCCGCCATGTATCAGACTGTGCTGATTTGCGTTATTCCCATTCTGATTACCATCGCGGTGATGCTGCTGGCACTTTTTACCGTCACGGTATATTTCCCCAAACTGGAGAAATACATGCAGCTGCTCTGCATGATTCCCTATACGATTCAAGGGGTTATCCTGTCCGTCTCCATTCTGATCCTGTATGCCCGAAACGATTCTGTGCTAAGCCAGCGCATGGTGATGCTGATGGGGGCATACTGTATCATCATTTTACCTCACATCTATAACGGCATCCGAAACGGTATGCGTGCCATCAATATGAAAATGCTTCTGGATGCCGCGGAAATGCTGGGTGAAAGCAAGCTGAAGGCTTTTTTCAAGGTGATTGTGCCAAACATCATGACAGGCATTATCGTGTCCAGCCTGCTGGCGGTGGCGCTGCTGTTCGGCGATTATGTAATTATCCGCAACCTGTCCAGTGCAAATGTCAACAACATGCAGCAATTTCTCTACCAGGCCATGAAGCGCTCAAGTACGGAGGCTTCAGCGGTGTCAATGGTCATCATTCTGATCACCTTTGCCATTACCGCTCTTGTTTTGGCTCTGCAGAGCAGAGGAATGCTGGAGAAAATGAGAAACGAGGGAAAATAAGGCATGTCTTACATTTGCTTTGAAAAAATCAACAAAAAATTCGGAACCAACCACGTGCTCAAGGATATCGAGCTGGATGTGGAAAAAGGCCAGTTTGTCACACTGCTGGGCCCCTCAGGGTGCGGCAAATCCACTTTATTGCGCTGCCTCTCGGGGCTGGAGCAGGTAACCAGCGGCCGCATCTATCTGGATGGCGAGGACATCACGGCTGTCACCCCCCGTCACCGCGGCATTGGCATGGTATTTCAGCAGTATTCGCTGTTTCCAAATTTGAGCGTGCGCCGCAACGTCGCCTACGGCTTGAAATTAAAGAGGCTGCCCAAGGCGGAAATCGACCAAAAGGTTGAAGAAATGCTGTCTATCGTGGGGCTGAGCGACAAGATCGACCAATATCCAGCACAGCTCTCGGGCGGCCAGCAGCAGCGTGTGGCGCTGGCAAGGGCCATGGTCACCGCTCCCAAGGTATTGCTGCTGGACGAGCCGCTCAGCGCCATTGACGCTTTGCTGCGCAAAAGCCTGCAGATTGAGATTCGCCGCATTCAGCAGCAGCTGGGCATCACCACAATCTACGTGACGCACGATCAGGATGAAGCGATGATCATGTCCGATGTAATCAACTTGTTTCACGATGGCAAGATCGAGCAAACCGGAACACCCGAACAAATTTATACCCGCCCCGCAACCAGATTTGCTGCCACCTTTATCGGCAACTATAATCTGCTGGATGCCAAAGACTTCAATCGGGCCTTTGGTACAGCCATCCCCCAGCCTGAGGTGGCGGTTCGGCCTGAAATTATAAACCTCAGCCGGCAGGCCGTCGCCAAAGGGGAAGGGCTTCTGGTCGCAGAAGGCAAGATCGCGAGCTATATTTCTCACGGAAACCTGATTCGCTTCAGCGTGGACGTGAACGGCCTGCTCATCAACGCGGATGTCCTGTTTGAGGATAAAAGGGAATTCGCGCAAGGCGACCAGGTATTTGTTACCATCAAGGAAGACCTTGTCATCGGCCTGCAGTGAGCATCCTATGAAAAGAATCGCACACAGGGGGCTAAGCGGTCTGTATCCCGAAAATACCATGGAGGCATTTGCTGCGGCTTTGCCTTACAAGCCGGATGCGATCGAGCTGGATGTACAGCTGACCCGGGACGGCCAGGTCGTCATATTTCATGATGAAACACTGGATCGTTTGGGGAAGCGTGAAGGCTGGCTGAAGGATTGTACCTATGCACAGCTGCAGCAGCTGCCCATTGCGATACCGCTGCTGGAGGATTATTTTGAGTTAATTCAGGGCATACAAATCCAAACATTTGTGGAAATGAAAAACAGCTTCGTCGTGTACCCCGAATTGGAGCAAAAAACCATCGATGTTGTGGAGCGATTCCGGCGAATGCAGGACTGTGTATTCTTTTCAGCCAACCATTATTCTGTCATGCGCTGCCGAAAGCTGCGGCCGGATATCCGGCTGTGTTTTTCCTTTGATAACTGGTTATTTGACTATGGCGCCTACTGTCAAAAGCAGGATGTCACCATGGCCATTCCCTATCATCTGGCGCTGACAAAGGAGATCGTGGCGGATTTCCACAGCCATGGCGTGGAGGTATACCCATGGACGGTAGACGATCCCGCAGAGATGCGCCGCATGGCAGCACTTGGCGCAGACGCGCTTTTAACCAACCGTATCGATAGGGCCGCGTTTTAGCATGGTGTCATATGAGAAGAACCTTTTGATGATTGATCAATATCTGCATGATGAACAAATGGATGTAATCCAGCCAGATGGACTGGCCAAGTGTGCCCAATTGTTTCAGATTATTGTCTTCCATTTTTCTGCCTCCCGGGTATTCTGTTGAAGAAATACCCCGCTGCCGATCAATATAGGAAGACGTTTGCTGATAAATGTTTGTTATTGAAAATGAA
>JAAZEI010000145.1 GCA_012512355.1 Clostridiales bacterium
AGGCAAGCTGGGTCCAATAGGCCAGCATGCGCGCCGCGGCCTCATAGTCTTCGCCGGGGATGGTTTTGGATAGCGGAATCACCACACGCAGGCGCGGTGTATCCTGCTGGTGCCTGCGCGTTGAGTACAGGGCCCAGCCGCAGGTGAGGATATCCAGCTTGCGAATCACCTGCGCCACCCCGTCCTGGGGCAGGGCGTCCATATCCAGGGTCACCAAATCGCGCCCCAGCACCTCGCCCTTTCGCCTGCGCTTGCCCTGCAGGGTGCCGCCCACATAGCCGCCCACATCCTTGCGGCTGTCCTGTTCTGCCTTGGGCAGGGCCAGGTATTCTTCCATGGTCTCCTGGCCCCACTGAGGGCTTTTGAGCCGGCCGGCAAAGGCGCTCCAGCTGGTGGGCTGTGGCAGCCAGACCCGCGATTTGCTGCCGCCTGCTGTGCTGATGACGATGTCGCGGTCATAGGTCATACCGGGCCTCGTGTTTGTCCATTCTTGTCTCCTCTGTCATGTGTCTTCCTTTCTTTTTCCGGGTTAGGCGTTAAGAACATGTGTTCTCACCCCCTCCGTTTTAGCCTAACAGAAAGGGCTTTGTGACATCCAGTGACATAGGCTGACAAGATTCATCCATTCGCTCCAATGACAGAAACAAATGCGTGAAAATATCAAAAACCTTCTGATTTGAATAGGGCGCCTGTCTGTGAAGATGTGCCGGCCTGCTATCCATCCGCCGCAGGAGCGGGTATAATCGGGTTAATTCGATCAGATCAGGCAGGCGGCTTGCGATTGCCTGCCATGGGGATAAAGGAAGGGTTTGGCATGAGCATCTACGATATTTTTACCCTGCTGGGCGGCGTGGCGATGTTTTTATTTGGGATGCGCGTCATGGGCGAATCCCTGGAGAAGCGGGCCGGCTCAAAGCTCAAGCCCATCCTTGAAAACCTGACGAGCCACCCCTGGAAGGCGGTGCTGCTGGGGGCGGGTGTGACGGCCATCATGCAGTCCTCCTCGGGCACCACGGTGATGGTGGTGGGCTTTGTCAACTCAGGCATCATGCAGCTGCGCCAGGCCATCGCCGTGGTGATGGGCGCCAACATCGGCACCACCATCACCGCCTGGTTTTTATCGCTGGTGGGGGTGCAGAGCAGCAATTTTCTCATCACGCTGCTCAAGCCCAGCACCTTCTCGCCCATCCTGGGCTTTGTGGGCATCGTGCTGCTGATGAGCGGCAAGCGCCACAAGGATACCGCGGGCATCCTGCTGGGCTTTGCAGTCCTGATGCTGGGGATGCAGCAGATGTCGGGCGCTGTCAGCAGCCTCTCTGACAACGCGGCCTTTATTGGCCTGCTGACAAAGTTCAGCAACCCCTTTATTGGCGTGCTGGTGGGCGCCGCCGTGGCGGGCATCATCCAGAGCTCCTCCGCCTCGGTGGGCATTTTGCAGGCCATCTCCCTCACCGGCGGGCTGAGCTACGGGGCGGCGCTGCCCATCATCATGGGGCAGAACATCGGCACCTGCGTCACCTCCATCGTGTCGGCCATCGGCGCCAACCGCAATGCCAAGCGCGTGGCGGCGGCGCATGTCATATTTAATGTACTGGGGACCATCCTCTTCCTGGGCTTGTTTTATCTGTCCAATGCCCTGTTTCGCTTCAGCTTTGTCAAGGAGACCATCAACCCCTTTGGGGTGGCGCTGGTACATTCTCTGTTCAACCTGGGTGCGACGGCCCTGTTTTATCCCCTGATCCCGCTGCTGGAAAGCGCTGCCAAAAGGCTGATCCCCGATGGCCAGGGGGACGAGCTGGCGGTGCTGCTGGACGAGCGCCTGCTCAAAACGCCGCCCATTGCCATTGAAGTATGCCGCCGGCAGGTGATGATCATGGCGGATCAATCAAAGCAGGCGCAGCTAAAAAGCGACGCGCTGCTGGATGCCTTTGACAGCAAAGAGTTTGACCTGCTGCTTGGCATCGAGGAGCTGGTGGACCGTCATGAGGATATGCTGGGCAGCTATCTGATCAAAGTCAGCGCGCAGCCCCTGTCCCAGGCCCAGAGCCTGGAGGCCTTTGGTCTGCTGCACATGATCAGCGACCTGGAGCGCATCAGCGACCACGCGGTCAATCTGGGGGAGGCGGCGCAGGAGATGAGCAGCAGGGGATGGGCTTTCTCAGCGCGGTCACAGGAGGATCTGGCGGTCATCCGCAGGGCGGTGCGGGATGTGCTGGAGCTGACGGTCGACGCGGTGCACAATAATGATATTACCCTGGCGCAGCGTGTGGAGCCGCTGGAGGAAGTGGTCAATACCCTGGCCGAAACCATCCGGTCCGGCCATATCCTGCGCATGCAGGAGGGGGAAAGCACCTTTGAAGTGGGGCTTGTGCTCTCGGAAATCCTCATCAACCTCGAGAGGATATCCGACCATTGCTCCAACCTGGCCCTGAGCATGATTGAGATGAAGCGCAGTGGCAGCATCGACGCGCATGCCTACAACCGGGCCCTGCGCGAGGGTGAATCCGGCAGGCGCTTTAAACAGCAGTACGAGGAATATTTGAAGCGCTATGCGCTGGGCCGGCAGGATTGATGAGCCCGACCGAGGGTGAAGGACAGCGCTGAATATCAATCACTGCCGCTGATGACAACCGCCCTGAAATAATCAAGCGGGCGGTTTTTTGTGTGCTTTGCTCTGATGCGCGGGATGATGGAAAGTCCCTGTGAAATTAAAGACAAAAACATGATATAATAGTCCTGGCAGGTGTGAATTGGCTGCCAAACAAAATCATGGAGGATGCGACGCTGAAACGCAAAGATTTATGGATATTCCTGGGTGCCGTTGTGCTGGTGCTGGTTTTATTGCTGGCCGCTAGCTTTTTACCAAAAACATCGATAAAAAAAGCCGGGGGTCAGCTGGGGGCAGAGGTGCTGACAAGTCCGGCAAAGACGGGCGAAGAAGATGAGAGTAGTGTAGCTGAATCACCAATTCAGCAGACAGCAAAGCTTGAAGCCACACAAAGCGCCCCCACCAGTGAAGCTGAGCAGACGCAGGCGCCGAGCGTTTCCCAGGGGCTGCAAGGACAGGTGCCTGATTTGATACCTGCGGATGCTTACCTGTCTGTGCAAATCGGCAAGCTGGTTTATGACCCCGTACCGCTGCTGGGGGACAACGAGCTGTCCATCAGGCAAAAAGAGGATATGCTCAATGTCATTGGCGTCACCAAAACATCCATCTGGATGAAATCATCCACCTGCGATAACCAGGCCTGTGTGCACCAGGGCATCGTGACCCTGGACAACATGTCAACCCGGGTGCTGCAAAACATGATTATCTGCCTGCCCAATGAGGTGGTGCTGAGCCTGCTGACGCCCGAGGAAGCGCAGCTGCAGTGGGACGGGCTGTATGGAGACATGAAAACGAATTAAATATGAAGCGTTTTCTTAAATTTACC
>JAAZEI010000146.1 GCA_012512355.1 Clostridiales bacterium
GCTTATCTGCAATACACGCACAACCTGAGGCCCATTGACGGTGCTTTGTTTGTGGGCCAAAGCACTTATGGTGACCTCGCGCTGCATACGGGTATCGTCACAAGTTTGCGCAACGCCAGCTTTCCCGCTGACTACAGCATCCTGCCGGGGGTGCAGCTAAGCTACCCTTTCTTAAGCGACAGCCTGTCCACCAGCGGGATGCTGCTGGGGCTTAATCTACAGTCAGCTTTAAACATTCCGGGCACGCTGATGATGGCCCTGGTATTTATCGGTTTTAGTTTGTTTTCACTGCAGCTTTGCTCTAGTCGCCGGGTTGCGGTTCTTGCTATCCTGCTGCTGTTCATCAACGGCGGGCTGGGCTTTTTATATAGCTTTGATATGCTGGGCCAACATCTTGGGACCATGGGCCAAAACCAGATGCAGTTTGGCAGCTGGCTTGACCGGCTCAATAATATTCTCGCCGGATGGTATCAAACGCCGGTTAATCATGCAGAGTTTACAACATATAACCTTCGCTGGAGCAACATCATCGCCGACATGCTCCTCCCCCAGCGCAGCTTTTTGGCAGGCTGGGTCTATCTCTTTCCCTGCTTGTATTTGCTGTATGACGCTCTGGCGTCAGCCCAAAGAAAATGGCGCCCTTTTGCCCTGCTGGGCATACTGGCAGGCGGCCTTCCTCTCATCCACACGCATTCCTTTTTAGCACTGGGGCTGGCCAGCCTGGGCTGGTTTGTCTGGGATATCGTCAAAAACAAAGCGATTAAAAGCTGGCTCATATACGGCGGCATCGCGATGCTGCTGGCCTTGCCCCAACTGATCCTCTTTACCTTTGTGCAGAGCAGCAATGAAGGTTTCCTGCGAATTCAGTTTAACTGGGTTAATAATGCGGCAGGGGCAGGCCTTCGGGATGGCTATCTATGGTTTTACTTAAAAAACATCGGTCTTCCTTTTTTGCTCCTGATATTTACCTTTCTTGATCATACGCCAAAAAGCCGATTCATCTATACAGGCGCTTTCGTCATCTTTATAGTCGCTGAATTTATTATTTTTCAGCCCAACGAATATGATAATAATAAGCTGCTCTATGTTTGGTATGCGCTTTGCCTGATTCCCATCAGCGAGTATGCTTTTGTTCTGTGGGATAAGTTAAGGGGGTTGAAAGCCCGCGCTCTGATTGGGTTTGTGGTCTGTGTGATGTTTTTTGTATCGGGCTCGCTTTCAATTGCCAGAGAAACTGTGAGCAGCTACCAGGCTTATTCACCTGCCGCTGTTGCCGCAGGAAGATTTGCTGAAGTTGAAACACCCCAGCACAGCACCTTTATGGCTTCCTCATCCAACCATCTCAACCCTGTCAGCGCGCTGGCAGGCCGTCATATCGTCTGCGGTCCCTCGCTATGGCTGCATTGGCATGGCTTTGATCTGAGCGAGCGCGAAAACGACATCCTGGCTTTTTATCAGCAGCCCCAAACCAATCTCTCTATTCTCGACAAATACGATGTTGATTATATTCTCTACAGTCCAAGTGAAAAAGCCTTGACTGTCAGCGGCGCAGAGCCTCTTTCAACTTTATTTGAGGAAGTCTTCTCAGATGAAACAGATGATTATAGAATATACAAGGTAAGTAAAAAATGAGTATGATTAACAAATTTTTACAATACTCCCTCAAGCATCAGCGCCCCATCAAGGTCTTGCTGATGCCGGGCTTTAAACCTCAGAGCTTTAATTTAACCGTGCAGGAAATCACGCAAGAGAGCATTAGCTACCTGAGCGCAAAGAATAAAACAAAGACGAAGGAGCTGCTCATAGATGATGTCTTGGCCGCATCTTACGCCAGGGGCGATGACGGCGATACGCTTCGAAACAAGGAAAGTGAACCGCGACAGCATGATAAATAAAATTAGATCCTTTTTAAATAATGATAAAAACCGTGAACTGCTGACTTACCTGGTATTTGGCGCACTGACCACCCTCATCAGCTGGCTTGTTTATTTTGGTCTGACAGCTATCCTCAAACCAGAAAATTATATTGACGGCAGCAGCGCTCAAAGACTCATCCTGCACGGCAGCCAATGGGTATCCTGGATCATATCAATGCTCTTCGCCTTCTTCACCAATAAACATTATGTATTCAAAAGCACACAAAAAAAGGCAGGCGCCTGGAAAGAGTTCTTCCAGTTTGCTTCTGCCAGATTATTGGCCTATTTTATATTCGATGCTCTATTGTATGATGCCTTTATCTACCTGCTTGGTGTTGACCACCGCATAACCAAGCTCATCATGAACATATTGGTTGTAATATTTAATTATTTCGCCAGTAAATTGGTGATATTCAAAAAGAAACGCAGATAATCAATTCCTGCGTCTATTGTTCTGTGATATCAGAATGAGTCTCACCAGCTGTAAAACCGCACCAAGAGCTGCCGCGACATAAGTAAAGGCCGCCGCTCGAAGCACGGCTTTTACCCCTGCCTTCTCCTGAGCGTCTATAAAACCACCTGCCGTCAGCATGCTCACTGCCCTGCTGCTCGCATTGAGCTCTACAGGCAGAGTGAGCAGACTAAATGCGACAGCCAGGCTAAACAAGACAATTCCTACCGTGACCAATGGCTCGATGGAAAGAATGAGCCCCAATAAAATCATAGGAAAACTCAATTGCGACCCGATATTCACAACAGGCACAAGAAAACCGCGCAAGGCCATGGGTGCATAGCCGTCCTTTTTTTGCATGGCATGGCCGGCTTCATGTGCGGCAATGCCGATAGCCGCCACACTGCTGGAGTTATACACCCCTTGCGATAGGCTCAGTGTTTCGTTTCGAGGGTCATAGTGATCGGTCAGGCTGCCGGGTGTTTGCTGTACACTGACGATATTGTTTCCATTTTGCGCTAAAAGCTCCATCGCCACCCTGCTGGCCGGCATGCCTCTTCTGGTGGGTACTTTCTCGTATTTTTTATAGGCGGATTTTACCAAACCCTGCGCAATCAAAGACAGCCCCAGCGCTGCCAAGACCAGTAGATAAGTTGGATCATTGTAAAAAAACGGCATGCATATATCCTCCAAAAACTATTCCTTAACAATATACCACTAAATTATCATATCACACATAAAAGGACTCTCCTTGCGAAGAGTCCCTTTATAAATAGATTTTACAGTATTTTAACGACCGAACTGCGCATCATTGTTGCCGGAGGTGGTGGTCCACATTTCCAGCATATTGATGGGATCATTAAAGTCGGCAAGCCAGCCATTGCGAGCAAAGTCGAAGTTGCCGGCTTTGCGCTCGTTGAGGAAGACATTCCATTCGAGGGTGGAAATATTCAGAACAACACCAATCTGGGCGAAGTCCTGCTGCATGCTCTCAGCGATGGCGCCATGAGCTGAACTGGTGTTATAGATATAGGTCATGGTCAGGGGGGTGCTTGCAGACAGCATGCCATTTGCATCAAACTCATAACCGGCCTGTGTCATTAACTCACGGGCATTATCAAGATCGGGCTCAATGGCGAAATAGCCTGTTTCGACAGGATAAGTGAAGTCTGCGTCATCTTGTTTAAATTCGCCGCCGTGTCCATCCAGCATGCCTGCGGGAATGAAGGAATTGGCGACCTGCTGACCTGTCTGAGCAATTGTATCAACAATGTACTGACGATCAATCACAGCGCTCAGGCCCTTGCGAAGCGCGGCAGCCTGTTCAACAGTCAAGCCGTCAAACAATTTGCTCTTCACATTGAAAATACCATAATAGGTACCAAGGTTGCCAATGATATGGAACTCTTCAGTATCCAGCAGATTCTGGATCTGATCTTGCGGCACGGTGTCGATGAAGTCAAGATCGCCGGCCTGATAGGCGGCATAGATGACTGCGTCATCCGCAGACAGCATCAGCTCAATGCGCTCAAGTTTTACATTCTCGGCATCCCAATAGTTATCATTTTTTACATAAACCATGGATTCGTCATGAGTCCAGGATTCAAGCACAAAAGCGCCGGAAGAGACAAAGCCTGCTTCTGTTGCCCATGCGCCGGGGTTGAGAATTGCACCGGCATCATCCCTGAATCCCTTGGCATTCTCAACAGTTTCCTGATGAACGGCAAAGAATGTGGGGAACGCTGCCAGGTCAAGGAAATAAGCACAGGGAGAGGACAAAACGACTGTAAAGGTTTTGCCGTCTTCAGATGCAGTGGCTTCCAGTGCATCAGGATAGCCCTTGATGACGTTGAACATATATTCGTAGTCAGCTGCTGTTTCTGCACTGACAGCACGTTTCCAGGAATATTCAAAGTCTTTTGCGGTCAGGGGGCTGCCATCAGACCACACAAGGCCATCGCGCATGGTGAAGGTATAGGTAAGGCCATCTTCACTCATCTCATAACCAGTGGCGAAGTTAGGCACATACTGGCTATCTGCGTCATAGGAATACAAGCCGCCAAAGCTGTTGGCTGCAAGGGTGGCACCGTCGACGGTGCTGTTGAGGGCAGGTTCAAGTTTGTCAGGCTCACTGGCCAGCTGCAGTTTGGCAACAGTCTGATCGCCATTTGTAGCATACATAAAGAACTTTGTGCCAAAGGCGTTGGCGAAGTAGCCGGTGAAATCCGGTTTGGCCATGAAGATGTCATTGTAATAATACAGGGGCACCAATGCGCCTGTATCCATGAGCATATCTTCTGCCTCGTGCATCAGGGCCTCGCGGGCAACAAAATCGGTGGTGCTCTTGATTTCGGCAATCAAGGCATCGTAGGCTTCCCAAGCAGGCTGGCTGCCGGCATCAGCAAATACTGTACCGATGCTTCCCAGTGCAAGGATGGCAACCAATGCCATAGCTAAGAGTTTTTTCATGGTCTGTCCTCCTCAATATTTTTATATCAAAAGCCGGTTGAACCGGCTAGATATCAAGATTACAGGCCTTGCGGGTTCCAGCAGGACACTTCGTGCCCCGGCGCCAGTTCGCGCAATTGCGGTTCCTGTGTTTTACAGATTTCTGTCGCATATCTGCAGCGTGTCCGGAAAGAGCAACCCTCGGGTATGTTCATCGGACTTGGCACTTCGCCTTCCAATACAATACGCTTCCTGGCACGCGCCAATTTAGGATCGGGGATGGGTATAGCCGAGATCAAGGACTGCGTGTAGGGATGCATCGGATGGCTGATGATATCATCGCTTAAAGCCGTCTCTACTATCTTACCCAAATACATGACAGATATGCGCCTGCTCATATGATGGACCACATGAAGGTCGTGCGCGATGAATAAATAGGCCAATCCAAGTTTTTGCTGAAGCTCTTCAAAGGTATTGATAATTTGTGCCTGAATGCTGACATCCAGCGCAGAAACGGGTTCGTCGCAGACAATGAACTTGGGGTCTACCGCCAAAGCCCTGGCAATGCCGATGCGCTGGCGCTGTCCGCCCGAAAATTCATGCGCATATCGTCTGGAGTGATCGGAATTGAGACCGACAAGGGTTAAAAGTCGGTTGATTTTATCTTCTCTTTCCTTTTTCCCATCATAGAGCTTATGAATATCAAGGGGTTCACCCACAATATCGGCGACTGTCATCCGGGGATTTAATGAGGAATAAGGATCTTGAAATACTACCTGCATTTCCTTTCGGAACCCCTGAATGTTTTTATCTGATACAACCTGACCGTCATAAATAACGGTGCCTTCAGTGGGTGTGTATAGCCTCAGCAGGCTGCGGCCAACGGTGGTTTTCCCGCAGCCAGATTCTCCCACCAAGCCCAGCGTCTCTCCCTTGTCGATGGTAAATGATACGCCATCAACTGCTTTGAGCATGGTGGTCTCAAAAACGCCTGTCTTGATGGGGAAATATTGTTTGAGCCCTTTGACTTCAAGAAGATGTTCGCTCACACCTGCTCTCCTTTCTGCGCTTCATAAGCCTTGCGCACATTCATCCAGCAAGAAGCCAGATGATTTTCATTGATAACGAGTTCTTCGGGCTGCTGCTCGAGACAAATTTTCATCGCTTTGTCACAGCGCGATGCAAAGGCGCAGCCATCGGGCAAATTCAGCAGGTCAATGGGAGAGCCCGCAATGGGGATGAGCGCTTCCTTCTTGGCAGTAATTTTGGGAAGGGAGCGCAGCAAGCCTTTTGTATATTCATGACGAGGATTATAGAAAATTTCTTCGGCGCTGCCGCGTTCGCATACTCGTCCTGCATAAAGGACAATAATTTCATCACACATCTCTGCTATGACACCAAGGTCATGCGTAATCATAATGATGGACATGCCCAGCCTGTCTTTCAGCTCCAGCATCAATTCAAGAATCTGTGCCTGGATGGTGACATCAAGCGCTGTGGTTGGCTCATCAGCAATCAGAATATCAGGCTCACAGGCCAGTGCCATCGCAATCATCACACGCTGGCGCATACCGCCTGAGAGTTGATAGGGATACTGTTTTAAGCGCTTTTTCGGCTCATTGACACCCACCAACTCAAGCATTTCCAGCGCCCTTTCTTTTGCTTCATGTTTGTTGCGGGAGGTGTGAAGACAAACAGCTTCAATCAACTGGTTTTCAATGGTATATACGGGGTTCAAACTCGTCATCGGGTCCTGAAAAATAATAGAGACTTTGGAACCGCGAAAAGAGTTAATCTTTTTTTCGCTGTATTTTACAACATCTTCGCCGCGAAAGAAGATTTCGCCGTCAGTAATTTCACCGGGGTGATCCAGGATACGAAGGATAGAGTAAGCTGTGACAGATTTTCCTGAGCCTGATTCTCCAACGATGCCAAGCACCTTCCCGCGGTCAAGATTAAAATTAACGCCGTTTACAGCCTTGACCAGACCGGATTCGGTTTTAAAAGAGGTGTGCAGGTTTTTAACCTGTAAAATATGTTCGTCCATTTTATCTCCTCAGTTTGGGGTCAAAGGCATCACGCAGGCCATCACCCAACAGGTTAAAAGAAAGTACTATGAGACAAATACCCAGAGCCGGAAAAGCCATTTTGAAGGGATACCCCTGCATGGCGCCCCGAGCCAGATTGGCCAGGGAACCCAGACTAGGCATAGGCGACTGAACGCCAAGGCCAATAAAGCTTAGAAAGCTTTCGGTAAAAATTGCAGCAGGGATTTGCAGGGCTGTTGAAATGAAGATAACAGACATGCAGTTAGGCAATATGTGCCTGAAAATAATGCGGGCGGGGCCTGCGCCAAGTGCTCTGGCCGCCAAAACATACTCGTTGTTCTTGATGGACAGTATCTGGCCGCGCACGAGCCGGGCCATGCCCACCCAGTATAGCAAAGCAAAAACAATAAACATGCTGATCATGTTGCTGCCTATGGACGCCAATACGGTGCCCTGCAGGGCATTGCCCAGCAAGTCTCCCAGAACAACCGACAGCAAAATGACCATGAGAATATCAGGCAGAGAGTAGATAATATCCACGATTCGCATCATGTACAAATCGACCTTGCCGCCCACATAGCCAGCGACAGAGCCAAATATCAGACCAATCACCAGCACAATGATGCTGGCAAATAACCCGACGGCAAGAGATACTCTGGCCCCGTAAACGACACGAATAAAGTAATCGCGGCCAAGTTCATCGGTTCCGAAAATATGCGGGAAAATGGTGGCGCCGTTATCAATGGCTTCCTGTTCCATAACTGAGTACTTAAAGGGAGCCATGTTTTTAGTCGTACGGTCGCGCTTGCCATTGACGGTAATTATTTCAGCGTAGCCATAGGGAACGAGCAGCGGCGCTATGAAGATAATCAATACCAGAACAAAGAGTGTGATCAAGCTCATTACAGCCAGAGGGTTTTTAAATAGCTTATGCATACCATCCTTGAAAAAGGTGGTGCTTTCACGCATGACGTCATGCTGCTCTTTTTCCGCATCCGTGGCAGGCGCAAATTTTTTGACATCCAGCTGCAGGCTGAAGGGCTTTCTATTGGGAACTTTATAGGGTGAAAAATCGCTCATTACATGCTCCTCAGTCAAAGCTGATCCTGGGATCAACAACTTTATACATTAAATCGCTTAAAAAAGTCATGCCGACCATCAGGGTAGCCAAAAAGATGGTTGTTCCCATGATCATGGGATAATCACGGTTGTTGATACCGGTCACAAACTTGGTGCCAAGACCTCCGATGGTAAAGACCGTTTCTACAACCAATGAGCCTGTCAGGATATAAGCCATCATCGGCCCGGCATAGGTAATCACAGGGATGAGCCCGTTTCTAAGAGCATGCTTAATCACAACCTTGCTTTCCCTGACACCTTTGGCTCTGGCTGTTCGAATATAATCTTGCCCCAAAACATCCAGCATAGATGATTTCGTAAGCCTTGTGATGTAGCTCATTGGGTATAAGGCCAGTGAAAGGATAGGCAGAACATAGCTTGGGTTGTTAACAGACCAAACACTCGCCCAGCCCAGCTTGTAGCTAAAGAGTAGAAGCAGAAGTGTAGCCAGTATAAAACTGGGTACAGCCACGAAAAAAGTGGTTGTGAAGATAATTAACCTATCGGCCCATCGGTTGCGCATGAGGGCAGCAATCGAACCCAGCAGCAGCCCAAAGAACATTGCAACCAGCGCTGCCATGAGTCCCAGTCTGGCAGAAATGCCAAATGACTCAAAGATAACAGTCGAAATTTCACGGCCTGTCTTGAGTGAAATGCCAAAATCGCCCTGCGTGAGATTTTTCAAATAAATGAGAAACTGCTGACCTACAGGTTTATCGAGGTTAAACCGTTTTTCAAGCAAACGCTGAATCTCAATGCTCGGCGCTTTTTCTTTTGCGAAAGGACCGCCCGGAATAATATTCATCGAGAAAAATGTAATCGCGGTGATAATAAAAATGGTAACAATTGCGAGCAGGAGCCTTTTAAAGGTATATCTCAGCAACCTACGCACCTCTTCCTTTTATGACAGATTTTTAATCATAACAACAGGAATGATTATACA
>JAAZEI010000147.1 GCA_012512355.1 Clostridiales bacterium
AAAATCAAAAGATAACCATAAAAGCCCTCTGCTCACATGATATGAGTCATACGGCTTATAATTAATACTCAAAATAAGTAAATATTATTAGTTTTTTCAGCTGCCCAGATAACGAATGTTAATTCTCAAAGATAACATGCCTTTGTTGAGCCATGTAAAACTGCAATGATGAAAAATTCATGCACATCAGTTCTGATTGCTTTGCGTGTTCCTCGATTGATCAGGCAAACTGGAATCAGCTGGTATTGTCAGCCTTGGAACTGCATTATATAAAGGGCCAAGAGGAGCATAACGCCGTGATATCCATTGGCAGACGCCCCCCAATCCTGGATAGAGCATGCGTTCAGATATGTTAATATAATCAAGCTTATCTCTGATTTCTAACTTTACTTCCCAAGGGATGATAATGCGTGTAAAAGCTTTGATGGCATGCGGCAGCAGATCTATTTGCATTTCCACATCACTGGAAAGCGAAAAAAGCGCATACTGATTTTCAATTCGACTGACCACGGAAGCTGGTTCAAAAAACAGACTGAAAGGCCGCTCAGACAATGCCTGAAGTTTTTCAAAAGAGGGGGCTACTTTGTCGAGCATCTCCTGTGAAAAAACATTTACGCTGTCTTTCTTCAAAAGACTATGCAAACACTTTGGCAGGAGTCCGTTTATCATTTGCATGTCTGCCATGATAATCGCTCCATCCCTGTCATAGGCAGAAGTGTCTTCCGTGGCAAAATGCGCGGCAACCAGAGGGGAATAGCTCCAGTCAAGCAGCCTCGTGGGTAGCCCATAGTGCTGTCCAGTGGCCAATAGCTGCCAGAGAGACTCGACTCCGCGTAAATCAGCATACCCATACTTTTTGAAACTGCGCAGGATGTGCTTTTCAAGCTTTAAATTATGCTTGCAGGTACGGTTTAAAGCAGGGATTAAATCCCAGCGCCTGTCTTTCACACCACGAAATACTCTGTTATTGCGATACCTTTGTATGGAGGCATCCCAAACACCTTCAAACACAGTAGATTGCAGCTCATCCCAACTGTGAATCAGTTTGTTCTCCATGGAACCCTCCTTGGCTACTTGGGGTGATGTTAGGACGGATGATATGGTCTGTTAAATAACAGTAGGTTCGTTTTACAACTATCAATAAATTTTTAAATAATTAATCACATCAAAGCGATAGGCGAGTGATGGCATTCTTTATTCGGCTGAGGCATTCATCCTTCCCCAGAAGATAAGCAATTTCAATTGCTCCGCCAGGGGTACTTAACTGACCGCTAATAGCAATTCTAAAGGGCCACAGTACTGTGCCGTTTTTACGCTCTCCTGTTTTAATTGCCTCCATCACGGAAGTATGGATGCTAACTTCTTGCCAGTCGTCAATATCTTCGAGCACTGGGAGGATAAACTGCAGACTGTCCAAACTGCTTTCAAGGGTAGATTTCTGTTTTTTATTGTTATATAGTTCTAATTCATATTCGGGCATATCGCTTAAAAAACGAACCATATCAGGAACCCTGTTAAACACTTCCGTACGACCTTGCATTAATTGGGCTAATCTTGCGTAATCAATATTTTTATCTCCAAGCCTTTGATCAAACCAAGGCTTGACCAATTCAAGGTAATCCTCTGGACTGAGTTTGCGAATGTATTCCGTATTAAACCAGACCAGCTTTTCCATATTGAAAATAGCCGGAGACTTATTTAACCCCTTTGGATCAAATGCTGCAATCAGTTCTTCCTTGGTAAAGAATTCCTGATCATTGCCAGGACTCCATCCCAGAAGTGCAATGAAGTTGATGATGGCATCACGTAAAAAGCCCATGCTAAGCAAATCTTCAAAAGATGGGTCTCCATAACGCTTTGACAGTTTACGGGTTGCATCCTTCATCACAACAGGAAGATGAATGTAGGTCGGGGGTGTCCAGCCAAAAGCCTTATACAGTAAATTATATTTAGGGGCGCTGGATAAATACTCTGTCCCTCGGGTGACATGTGTGATGCCCATTAGATGATCATCGATGACATTGGCAAAATTATAAGTTGGCAAACCATCAGCTTTGATAAGTACATTGTCATCAAGTGTCGAACAATCTGTTTGGATGTGTCCGAAAAGCAAATCATCAAAGGATGCCTGACCATGCAGAGGTATGTTTTGGCGAATGACATATGCTTCGCCCGCTTTCATACGCTGTTGGGCTTCATCTTTTGATAAATACAGGCAGTGTTTATCATATTTAAACGTCTCACCGCGCTGCGTCGCGGCTTCACGTCGCTCTTCCAAGGATTCTTTTGTACAAAAACAAGGATAGGCGTCGCCGCTTTCGATGAGCTCCAGCGCATGGGGGAGATAGAGATGTTTGCGTTGAGTTTGGATATAGGGACCATGTTTACCCCCGACATCCGGCCCTTCGTCATAATCAAGTCCGGCTGCCCGCAAGGAATCATAAATCATCTGTACAGCGCCTGGTACTTCCCTCACCTGGTCAGTATCTTCAATGCGAAGGATGAAAACGCCCTTGTTTTTACGCGCGAACAAATAAGTGAACAATGCGGTTCGAAGACCGCCTAAATGCAAATAACCTGTTGGGCTGGGTGCGAAGCGAGTACGTACGGTTGTCATATATCAGTCTCCTTATTTCATCGGACGATAACTATCCTTTAAACTGACCACGAGGTTATATACATCCAAATCAGTCTTGGAATCACGATCCTTACAAAAATAGCCGGTCCGAAGGAATTGGAAAGTATCACCGATTTTTGCGGTTTCGAGAGATTTTTCAGCAAATCCTTTTACTATTTGTTTACTGTCAGGATTGAGCTGCGAGATAAAATCCTTCTTGTCAATATCTTCATCTATTTCATCCTCACTTTTTAAAAGTGGCTCAAAAAGGTTTAGCTGAATCGGAATGTTTTCATCTGCATTCACCCAATGAAGTGTGCCCTTGACCTTGCGTTCCGCTCCGGGGCTGCCTGATCGGCTGTCAAGGTCAACAGAGCATATCAAATGATCAATTTGCCCTGACTCATCTTTAATGACTTCTTCACAGCGGATGATATAGGCACCTTTAAGTCTAACCTCTGAACCGGGTCGCAGTCGGAAGAACTTTTTTGGCGGGTCTTCCATAAAATCATCAGCATCAATATAGATTTCTTTTCCAAAACTGACATTTCGTGTCCCCATTTCAGGGTGTTCAGGATGGTTTTCCATCATCAAATGATCAGTTTTATTTTCATCCCAATTGCTGAATATTATTTTTAGCGGTTTTTGCACAGCCATAACTCTTGCAGAGGTACTTCCCAGATCATCGCGAACACAATACTCAAGCATCGCTAAGTCAACAATGCTGTCAGCTTTGCTAAGACCAATACGCTCAATAAAATTACGTATGGCAGCGGGTGTATATCCTCTTCTGCGCAGTCCGCTGAGGGTTGGCATACGCGGGTCATCCCAGCCGGTCACATAATTTTCTTCGACCAGTCGGCGCAGGTATCTTTTGCTCATAACTGTACGGGTCAGGTTTAGTCTGGCAAATTCAATTTGTCTGGGACCATGGCTTAAGTCACCATGCTTATCAACATGAGGCTGTCTGAAACCCGCGTGTTCAACGACCCAATCATACAATGGACGATGATCTTCAAATTCAAGTGAGCACAATGAATGGGTAATTCCCTCCAGCGCATCACCCAAAGGATGAGCATAATCATACATTGGATAGATGCACCAGTCGTTCCCTGTACGATGGTGCTCCTGATATAATATACGGTACATGGCAGGATCGCGCATATTCATATTGGGGGATGACATATCTATTTTGGCGCGTAGGATATATCGGCCTTCAGGGAATTTACCTGCACGCATTCCTCGAAAAAGCGCTAAGCTCTCTTCGATATGACGATCACGCCAAGGACTATTCCTACCTGGCTGAGATAAAGTTCCTCTATATTCACGCATTTGCTCTGATGTCAATTCATCTACATACGCCAAGTCCCTTTGAATAAAGCTCTCAGCTATTTCATAGCATTGCTGATAGTATTCACTGGCATAATATAGACCGCCATTCCAGTCGAATCCCAACCAATGAATGTCGTTCTTAATGCCGTCAACATATTCACTTTCCTCTTTGGCAGGGTTGGTGTCATCAAAACGGAGGTTACACAAACCACCGTATTTTTCAGCAGTTGAAAAATTCGTTACAAGTGCTTTGCAGTGACCAATGTGCAAATAGCCATTTGGTTCGGGTGGGAAGCGGGTGTGAACTTTGGTGCAAACACCGTTTTTCAAATCTTCATCAATTGCATCCCAAATGAAATTAGTGCGTTCTAAACCTTCGGACATACGATAGCCCCCTTTATGTACTGGGAAATATTATATCGTTTATGCAATAAAAGCACAAGGAGTTGAGGTTTTATGAAGGTATCGGGAACTAAAGAGCATAACAAGATGGTTGAATGATTAGTCTAGAAACAAAACAGCGATCCTCAAAAACAGGAATCGCTGTTTGTATAACTAATATTTATTTAAGTCAATTAAACGGATTTGTTTCTAACTTACAAGGTTTGGTTTGAAACTACTTCCTTCTTATTCCTTTAAAAATTGCCAGCAACAGCACTGCGCCACCTGTGGCAACAAGGAATGATGTCAGGTTAAAGCCATCAACACCGGTTTTGTTAATCAAGCTCATGATAAATCCACCAATTAGAGCACCGACGATACCAACGACGATATTGGCTACCCAGCCCATGGAGGCATCATGCCCTGTAATCATTGAGGCTACCCAGCCTGCAACAGCACCTAATATAATCCAACTAATAATACCCATTGTTTGTCCTTTCTGCATGCACTCAGCATGTCTATCAATATAATCAACGAGGATTACACTGAATTTTTCTATTCCCTTAATAACTTACCCTAATATCAAAAGATAAACCATTTTTATGATAAAAAAACAAGCCTTGAAACTTAAGTTTCAAGGCTCTTGTGGTGCGGTCGACGAGACTTGAACTCGTACTGGTTTCCCAACACGCCCCTCAAACGTGCGCGTATGCCGATTCCGCCACGACCGCAGATTGTTGGACAGCGAAAATTATTATATCCAAAGGCAGAAGCATTGTCAAGCAATTTTGCGAGTTTAATCCGACGATTCGTTTAAATAAACACAAGGTGATTAATCGGTGATCAAAATGAAATAAACCATTTATACAGTTCTTAAAAGACAATCATTTCAACCTATTGCAGTCGTCTTTTTTCAATCCATAAGCCCAGAGCCGGATTGGGAATATAATAGACTTCATCACCATTTTCAAGTGTATTATAGCCTGGTGTTAAGTCATCTTTGGGATAGCGTGCCAGTGCTTCATGATAAGGCATATATCGATATCCAACGGCCTCAATTTCTTCGCGGCTCAGGTGCTGCGTGCAGTAGGTGATGGTGAAGCGTCCATCACTGCTGCCATGTATGAGGTGAGCTGCAGCGGAGAGATTTGCGGCGAGGTCAGGTGCAGTTTTTAAGGTTTCCAAGACATATTCGCGACCTTTATAACCATATTTACGAATCAATCTATCAACTGCCTCATCTTCGCCAAATTTGTCCACACCCGGCGCCAGTACAATCAGTTCGCCGCCGTCTTCTATGGCCATGCGGGTACGATAGATCGATTTATTACCCAGCCAAGTTGATTTAAATTCCTGTTCATCAAGATAAACAACGGCTTTTTTAACAGGTTCTTCAAGCAGTGTCATGTTGATTTTTTGAGCCAATACTACGGCTTGCTCAAAGAGTTCTCGCTGTCTGCCAATAAAAAGACCATGTGTGCGGATATGTCCTTGCGGCGCATCGGTTACTGTCAGAATATAACTAATGGGCAGTTCTTTAATAAAGTGTTCTGTCGCATAATCTAGGACAGCACGGACTGGAGTTCTATCTTTTCCCATGATGCGCTCCATACCATAGAACGCGCCGAGCATATGAGATGAGTTGATCATTTGCGATCCGCCGCAGCCGACAAATATATTTTTTGATTGGTTGGCCATGCCAACGACCTCATGCGGCACCACCTGACCAATCGAAAGAATGAGATCATAGTCCGGATTGAGCAGATGTTTATTAATCTCTACCGGTATGCTCTCGGTCATCAAACCCTCTGATATCTGCTCTACAAAACTACCGGGTACAATGCCTATTTTTTCGACATCATTGCGCCAATTATGAACCAGCATTCTTTCATAGGGGATTGTTGAAAACATAGCTTCCCATTCAGATTTACTCACAGGTACGTGGGTGCCCAGCGCTGGCAAAACATCTACTTCGCAGTCTGCGCTTAAATAATCATACAGCATCGTGGTAATCGGGCCGGCATTTGAATGGAACCTGGTAAAGTCAGGCGGGACCAGCAGTACCTTGTGCAGTTGCCCTGCCAGAGGAGCGAGGCTGCGTTCAAGTGCACCCCTAATGGCCTCATGAATGAGACCATCAGGAGTTGCGGCTATGATACTCTGCGATACCAGTAAATCGTCTTTAGGCATTATAAACACCGGCTGCAGTAGTGCCGCCTTCACCCGTCCAATTTGTATGGAAAAACTCACCGCGCGGTCTGTCTACTCGCTCGTAGGTATGGGCACCAAAATAATCACGCTGAGCCTGCACCAGGCTGGCACCGCTGCTTTGTGTACGAAGGCCATCATAGTAGCTCAGAGCACTGGTCATCGCAGGTAAGGGGACTCCTTGCTGTAATGCAAGGGCACATACATCGCGCCAGCCTGCTTGAGCTGTCCTGATAGCCTGATTAAAATACGAAGCAAACAAGAGGTTTTCAAGCTGAGGATTTGCATCAAAGGCCTCTTTAATTTTGCCCAGAAAAGCACTTCGAATGATGCAGCCTCCCCGCCACATCATGGCGATACCGCCAAAATTAAGGTTCCAACCATAGGTTTTAGCGGCTGTTGACATCAGAAGGTATCCCTGTGTGTATGAGATGATTTTAGAAGCATAAAGAGCATTTTTAATACTCTCAATAAAAACGGTTTTATCTGTGCCAAGTAAGGGTTCACTTTTTCCCAGAAGCTGAGATGCCTTTATGCGGCCGATCTTGTCGCTGGAAAGATATCTTGCAAAAACAGCTTCTGCAATCATTGTCAGCGGAACCCCTTCATCCAGGGCTGTGGTAGCGGTCCACTTTCCTGTACCTTTTTGACCTGCTGTATCCAGTATTTTTTCGATGAGGGGACTGCCGTCCTCATCTTTGGTAGCAAGGATTTCTGATGAGATTTCAATCAGATAGCTATCCAATTCACCTTTATTCCACTGAGCAAATACATCTGCCATTTCATCTGCGCTGAGCTTTACTACATCTCTAAGAAGCAAATAGGCTTCGGCTATCAATTGCATGTCGCCGTATTCGATGCCATTGTGAACCATTTTCACGAAGTGACCAGCACCGCCTTCTCCAACCCAGTCACAGCAGGGCTGACCATCAACCTGGGCTGAAATTGCCTGCAAGATAGGCCTGACAAGTGGCCATGCTGAAGGTGACCCTCCAGGCATGATGCTGGGGCCATTGAGAGCGCCCTCTTCGCCGCCTGAAACACCCGTACCTATATAGCGCAGCCCCTTGCTTTCAACATATTCAAGGCGTCTGGCGGTATCAGGAAAATGGCTGTTACCACCATCTAAGATGATATCTCCATCCTCAAGCAAGGGAATGAGCAGCTCAATAAACTTATCCACTGGGTCACCTGCTTTTACCATTAACATGATTTTTCGTGGTTTTTCAAGTGAATCCACCAATTCTTCGAGTGAATAGGTCCCGATAATATTTTTACCTTTAGCCCTGCCTTGGACAAAATCTGTCACTTTCTGAGTGGTTCTGTTAAATACTGCAACGGTGAAGCCCTTGCTTTCCATATTCATCACAAGATTTTCACCCATGACAGCCAAACCAATCAAACCAATATCTGCTTTTTTCATTATTATTTACTCCTTTTCACCGCTTGACGCGTGCGTTTCCTTCCCAGATGTCCCATATTTGCTCCTCGTCAGCTGGTGAAGCATAATCCTCCAGCATGGTGGTGGCAAGCGCACCCGTAGCCCAGGCAAACTGCACGCACTTTTCTCCGTGCCAGTCTTTGAGCAGGCTGTATAGCAAACCACTAACGAAACCATCTCCTCCGCCGATGCGGTCGAGTACCTGAATCTCACGAGGCGGCGCAATGTGCCACGAGCCATCTTTATAGAGCAAGGCGCCCCACAAGTGTTCATTGGCATTGATAACCTGACGCAAGGTAGTGGCGAAGACTTTTACATTTGGGAAGACCTTTTTGGCTTCGCCAATCATGCCTTTAAATTCTTCAGTCATGTTAATGTCCTGACCTCCAGCATCTGGTCCTTTGATTCCCAGAGCAAGCTGATAATCTTCTTCATTGCCAATAAGTACGTCACTGACTGAAGCGATGCGGCTAAAAGCTTCATGAAGTTCTTTTTCACGGCCTTTCCAAAATGATTCGCGATGGTTGAGATCGAAGCTGATCTGGCAGTTATGTCGACTGGCCTTCTCTGCAAGAGCTAAACAAAACTCTGCAGTTTCATGCGAAAGAGCCGCGAATAGACCAGAAAAATGGATTGCACGTGCACCTTCCTGTTCAAATATACGGTCCAGATTAAAATGATCGGCAGTTAGTAGCCTGCCAACCTCGCCTGCACGGTCATTGTGCACACGCGGGCCCCGAACCCCATAGCCTGAATCAGCGATATTAAATTGGTGGCGATATCCCCAAGGGTCACCTTGTTCAATTTCAGGCCCTTCAAATGCAATAAAACGCCTGCCTAAATCACGTTTTATAAACGTTGATATGGGACTGTTTTTGACAAAAGCAGTTAATACCTTTGTCTTTAAACCAAGAGAAGCACTGACATTGAGCACATTGCTCTCTGCGCTGGTTGCCTGCATTACAAATGTATTGCCAATGCCGACGGGCTGGCGCTCCATGGGTGTAATTCTTACCCCCATGCTGGTTGCAGTAATTAAATCAAGCATTTTTTCCTCCTTCATAGATAAACGTGTTTTGCGAGGTAATTTCTCAGGATCGATTAACGCTTCAAAACCATTAGAAGCTAACACAAAAAGTTGATAAAATAGTATAACTCGAATGTCTTTGAATTATTTGGAGAGAATGACAAACTGTTGAATGGTGTACTTTGCATCAAAATTCGGCATTCCCCACTGTGCGCGGATAAGGAATAACATCACGAATATTAGTCATGCCCGTCATATACATAATTAGACGCTCAAAGCCCAACCCAAACCCGGCATGCTTGACAGTGCCAAATCGCCGCAGATCTGTATACCATTGATAGTTATCCGCTTCAAGTCCCATTTCGATAATGCGATTCTTCAGCACATCAGTCCGCTCTTCTCTTTGGCTGCCGCCAATCAGCTCTCCCACGCCAGGAACCAGGAGATCCACAGCAGCTACTGTCTTGCCATCATCATTTAAGCGCATATAAAAAGCTTTGATACCCTTTGGATAGTCATAAACAAAAACTGGGCGTTTAAAGTGATCTTCTGTCAGGTAGCGCTCGTGCTCTGTCTGAAGATCAATGCCCCATGATACAGGATACTCAAACTTTTTGTCGGCCCCTGTCAATATCTCGATGGCTTGGGTATAGCTGCATCTTGCGAATTCACTGTCCCGCATAAGTTCAAGCCGCTGGACGAGGGTTTTATCAACAAATTGATTGAGAAAAGTCATTTCTTCGGGAGCTTCTTTTAGGATATCTGCAATAATGTTGCGGGTCATATCTTCTTGCATGTCCATGATGTCATCCAGATCAGCAAAGGCAAGTTCCGGTTCTATCATCCAAAACTCGGCGGCATGGCGCGGGGTGTTGCTGTTTTCCGCGCGAAAGGTAGGGCCAAAGGTATATACATTGCGAAAAGCCATACAAAAAGCTTCAACGTTAAGCTGTCCTGATACTGTAAGCGACGCGTGTTTGCCAAAAAAGTCATCTTTGTAATTGATGTCGCCGGATTGAGAGAGAGGCAGTTTGTTCATATCAAGAGTAGTAACCTGGAACATTTCACCGGCACCTTCAGCATCGCTGGTGGTGATAATGGGGGTATGGATATAAACAAAGCCTCGGTCATGGAAATATTTGTGTATGGCTTGAGCGGTCAGAGACCTAATGCGAAACACAGCATAGAAAGTATTGGTTCTGGGGCGAAGGTGAGCGATTGTGCGCAGATACTCAAAAGAATGTCGCTTTTTTTGGAGCGGAAAATCTGACTCGCATATCCCTTCGATGATAACTTCCTGGGCTTTAAGCTCAAAAGGTTGCTTCATGCCCGGGGTAGCTACTAACTGCCCTACAACAGTCAGGGAGGTACCAAGGCTGATCTTCGTGACTTCTTTGTAGTTGGGAAGAACTTCATCGCATACAATTTGCAGGTTCTTAAAATAGCTGCCATCATTTATTTCTATGAAAGCAAAAGATTTGCTGTCGCGAAGTGTTTTTACCCAACCTTGAATGGTGATGACACTGCCATCAGCACACTCGTTTTTGTATAATGTGGAAATTAATGTGGTCTGCATATTGTACTCCTAATGAATATTAATTGTAGTCCAGGCCAAGTTTGCTGAGCATGGCCGCCCCAATAATGCCCGCATCGTTGCCCAATGTGGCCAAGGCGATGCGGCTGTAAGGCAAAGTTTTAAACATGAGATAATCAGGCAGCTTTTCCAAAATAGCATCTACCAGGAATTGGCCGGCATGGCTGATGCCGCCTCCTAAAACAATCATATCAGGGTCAAGGAAGGAGATAATGGTATTGATTGCTATAGCCAGGTTCTTAGTATAGCGATGAAATATTTTGAGAGCAAACTCATCCCCATTCTTGGCCAGGTCCATGACCATGCGTCCAGTGATATTGTTAGAATCACCCTTTGCCATCTTCATCAAAGAACATTCAGGGTGAAATTTACAGATTTCACCGCTAATATGTTTTAAGGCGGTTGCGGAGCAGTAACGCTCAAGGCAGCCAGATTTACCGCAGGTGCAAGGAATACCATCAATCTCTATCGTAAGATGGCCAATTTCACTGGCAACACCATGAGCACCTGTCCAGGGCTTACCATCAATGACGATACCTCCCCCCACGCCTGTGCCAAGCGTGAGGAATACACTGGAGTGCAAGCCCCGGCTTACGCCTGAAATACTCTCGGCAAAGCCGGCAACTGTGGCATCATTATCGATAAGAATGGGCAAATTGAGGTATTTTTGAACCTCATCACGCAAAGGGATATCATTCCACCCAAGATTTGTACAAAAGATAACACGACCTGAGACATTATCAGCGAGACCGGGAATCCCGATGCCTATTCCGCCGATGTCATCGAGAGTCAGACTACTTTTTTCTAAGGCTTTGAGGCTGCACATGGCCATATCTTTGGCAACTTCCTGATAAGGACGATTGGCCAATGTAGCTGTCTGAGCTTTTGACAAGACCTCGCCATTCTTATTGATAATGCCTGCCTTGATATCAGTGCCTCCCAGGTCTATGCCTATATAATACATAAATCCACCTCAGGTATTCTTAGGAAAATCCATCATAGCATTGAGTCTGCGATCAAGCTCTCTGGCGGCGGAATACCCCATTTTATTTAAGCTGAAATTTCGTGCCGCAACTTCGATTATAATAGCTAAGTTTCGTCCTGGTTTAACTGGTATCACCAGGTATGGTAACTTAACTCCCATAATATCAGTGTATTCTTCCGTTAAACCAAGTCGGTCGTATTCTTTTTTTTCTACCCAGTTCTCCAGATGAATTTCCATATCAATGCGTTTGTTAAGCAGCACTGCACCCACACCGAACATGGCACGGATGTTGATAATACCGATGCCCCGAATCTCCATAAAGTGCCGGATAGTTTCGGGTGCTTCGCCCGTTAGACGTTCTTTTGATACGCGCCTGATATCCACTGTATCATCTGCGACAAGCTGGTGCCCACGCTTGATTAGTTCAAGCGCTGACTCAGATTTGCCCACTCCGCTTTCTCCGGTAATGAGAATGCCGGTGCCATAAACATCAACGAGTACGGCGTGTTTGGTAATACGCGGTGCTAGAATTTTGCTTAAATATAAGATGGCATCAACAATAAATATTGTTGTGGAATCTTGGGATTGCAAAATAGGGATATCGTGATTTTGTGCCGCTTCCAATAATTCTTTGTGCGGCATCATTCCCCGGCAGATCACGACAACCGGCATAGGAAAATCGAAAAACTTTCCTAAACACTCCTTGCGCTGTGCAGAACTTAGAGAATCAAGGTAACTAATTTCAACATTACCCATCACCTGGGTGCGCTCAAATGCGAAATGCTCATAAAAACCTATAAATTCAAGCCCGGGTCGATTGATTTCCGGTGAGGTTAATCCCAGACTTCTTTTGATGAACCGGACAAAACAGTCAGGTTAAGTGCTTTTGCAAAATCCTGCATATTGACCATGTCCTGGATCCTCCTCATAATAAGTTCGCAATAGATTTATTATACATTTTTTTCTTTAGACTGCCAATAAAATCCGTGTTATTTCAGTATTTTTAAATCTTTTAAGACAAGACTCATCAAATAACGAAGAAAAAGGCTTTGCAAAAACTTGAAAATTGAAGAATAATAATACTTGTCCTATCCTAAACAAGATTTTTACAGATTCATCAGCATCACAATTCCCAATGACAATAGTGTGTGTCTGACTTGACTATCATAAAAGCTAACATTATTATGAGCTTAGCACCTGATGGTATGAGCAAGGTCTTCTTAGATGGTTTGTATATTTTTAGCAAAAGGAGTGTTTATAACAAATCATTTTGCTTAGTAAGTTGATGAGGTTGTTGAAATAGTGGCTTATATAAGTACCCAGGCACTCGTACTGCGAAGTGTAAATTGGCGCGAAAATGATCGCATCATTACTTTGCTGACTCCAGATAGGGGAAGAGTAGAGGCTTTGGTTCGTGGCAGCCGAAAACCGAAAAGTGCTTTGATGGCTGCAAGCCAGCTATTTACGCTGGGTAATTATGTTCTATTTAAAGGCAAGGGGCATGAGCTGGTTGTTAGCTGTGAAGTGAAAGATAGTTACTACCCCTTGCGCGGTGATTATGATAAACTCAGCTACGCTTCTATTATATTAAGCAGTGCAGAAATGGCAGTACAATTAGAAGAGCCGCAACCTCATCTGATGATACTGCTGATTCGAACCTTGACACGTCTGGCCTATACCGATTTGGATGATCGGGCAGTAACATCGGCCTATCTTTTGCACTTTATTTCTTTGATAGGCTATAAACCGCGCTTGGCTCATTGTGTCAGTTGCAGTAAAGAGATTAAAGATGGGCGCGAGGGATGGCTCGATCCGCAAGCCGGTGGTTTGCTTTGCAAAAATTGCAAAAACACACACACGACTTCTATGAAACTGGAACCGGATGCTGTAATGTGGCTAAGAAGTGTATTAATTCAAGGCATTGAAAAATCATTGAGTTTACCGCGAGTCATACCACTTTTACAAATTAAAAAATATGTAGAGTATGTGTTGGACCGTCAATTGCCACAACTGCCTGAATACATCAGTCGATTATAGAATGCGTAACTGAACTGAGCCTTTGGTTTTTATTAAGCTGTCTTTGTGTTTTCGGCGCATGGTAAAAGCAAAGCCATATTCTTTTTTTCCGTTGCTTCGATATACGCAGTACCGAGTCATTTTATAAATATTACGCTTGGATAAAATTGGAAAATCCATATAAAGGAGCTGTGACACCAAGCTGGAGATTGAAAGACAGCGTTTGCTGTTACCATTTTGCTTAAAGTCAAAATCAAGGAGCGTATGCGCAGGGTAAACAGAAGTCACTGTCACACCGCGCTGCTCAACTCTTAATTGATCAATATCATAATGGATAAAAAGATAATCAAGTTTATTATAAAGTCTGATGTATGTTCTGCTTTTTCTGACAGGTTCAAGCAGCCGATTTTCTTCTTTTTTTAAGTGCAGAGAATAAAGAAAAAGAGTGATGGCCACTATGCCTGAAATAATTATAAAAAATTCAGCCAAAGAATTCACTGCACAAACATTCCTTTCCTACTACATATAGCGAAGTATAACAAGTGAATGCACAAAATACAACACATATAGTGGTTTATATAAAAGTATTATACCATTTATTTACCCAAAGACTGAGATTTATTCTATTTTGCAAAATTGTGATGAAAAAAATAGGAACGCACGTTCCGGATGTAACCGATTTACAGATATTAATTATTTTTAAACATACTGTGATAAAATAGGAAATAAGGACAGATTCTTGTGTTCTTGCAAATAAAACACAAAATGAAACTGCTTTGTTGCATGCTTAGTTTAAAATTGTTATAATACACAGTGATTTTAAAGGCTTTGGCCGAAAGGTGGTACCCTATGTTCGACTGGTTAC
>JAAZEI010000148.1 GCA_012512355.1 Clostridiales bacterium
GCCCCGAAAGCGATTCGTGATGAAATGGAAGGTCGGCCATTTTCCTTTGAAAAGCTCTGTGCGTAGAGTTCCTCAATCAAATCCCAAGGAATGATCTTCGCCATCTTTACCCAGCGGTTATCTGCCATTAAACCGTCGCTAAAGGGGATATAGAATTCATCCATCGTGAGCTGGTTTTTATCCTGCATTCTGTACATAACTTACCCCAAACACATGGTTCTTGCCTGTTTTGATAGGGTTATTATATCAGAAATTGTACAATTTATACAGTGTTTTCAAGGGATTTTGGCTTTTTCAGCAGGCCCTACTTAAGATGACGACAGTTCACAGTGGAGATACACAATGAATGCAGAAAGCACACCCGGCGTGCCAGAGCCCCAACATCAGCGCCGTATTCGCTATAAGGGCACGCACCCCAAAACATATAAAGAAAAGTACAAGGAACTGCAGCCGCAGAAATACGCGCAGGATGTGGCGCAGGTCATCCGCAAGGGGCGGACCCCTGCGGGCATTCATCTGCCCATTTGTGTGAATGAAATCCTCGAATTCTTACAAATTATCCCCGGTCAGACGGGCTTGGATGCCACGCTGGGCTATGGCGGGCATGCCTTGGAAATGCTCAAAGCCTTGCAGCCAGGCGGGCGCTTGTATGGGATTGATGTGGACGAAATTGAATTGACCCGGACCAAAAAACGCCTGGAAGGTTTAGGCCATGTATCGGATGTTTTACAGGTCAGGCACATGAACTTCTCACAGATAGATCAGCTTGTGATGGAGGCTGGGCAGCCCTTTGACTTTGTCCTGGCGGATTTGGGTGTTGCTTCTATGCAGATTGACAATCCCCAAAGGGGTTTTTCGTTTAAGTTGCAGGGGCCACTTGACTTGCGGCTGAACCCCGGCAAGGGAATATCCGCCGCGGAACGCTTAAAAGCCATGTCGCTGGCTGAGCTGGAGGGGATGCTGGTCGAAAATGCGGATGAGCCCTTTGCCGCCCCCATTGCCCGCGGCATATTTTCCAACATAAAAAAAGGAAGCGGTATTACAACCACAGCACAGCTGCGAAATATCATCACAGAGGCTTTGAAACCTATTCCCAATATCAGCAAAGAGGATATTAAAAAATCCTGTCAGCGATGCTTTCAGGCATTGCGGATTGATGTGAATCGTGAGTTTGAATCCCTGTATAAGTTTTTGGAAAAACTGCCCGATGCCCTGACCTCGGGAGGGCGTGTGGCGATACTTTCTTTTCATTCAGGAGAAGACAGGCTGGTTAAAAAATCTTTTCAGCATTTTTTTCGCGAAGGTATCTATCGCGAAGTAGCGCCCGGCCCTGTTCGCCCCTCATCTGAAGAATGTTTTGCCAACAGCCGGGCACGCAGCGCAAAACTGCGCTGGGCAGTCAAAGCCTGAGGGGCAGTCTGGGTAGGTTATCGCCACAGAGATTGAAGCAAGCCAGAATGATGAAACAATGATTAAAGGAATGAAGACCATGAATGAAGAACTGCTTATGTATATCCAAACAAATATCATTCCGCGTTATCATAAAGTTGACAAAGCCCATGATGTAAACCATATCCGGCATGTCATCCGCAACTGTATGTATATTGCAAAAGAATATGATGTAGATAAAAATATCCTGTATACAGCTGCTGCCTACCATGACTTGGGCCTGGAAGTGGAAAGAGAAAGACATGAGGTTTTCTCAAGGGATATGATGTGCAGGGATAAAAGACTGGATGATTTTTTTAATCAGGAAGAAAAAGATTTAATTGCTGATGCCATCCTGACCCACCGCGCTTCCAGCAAAGCCGCACCAAAAACTATTTATGGGAAGATTCTGGCTGATGCTGACCGGGATTTGGTGCCTGTTCGCATTATCGAGAGAACAATTTTATACAGCCTGGAGAAATTCCCAAACAGCAGCAGAACAAGCCATTTTATGACAATCAAAGATCACATCGCGGCTAAGTATGGCCCCGATGGGTACGTCAAGCTGTGGCTGGATACGCAGAGGAATAACAAGGGCTTAAAGATGATCAGAACCCTGATGAGCGATGAGAGCAGGTTTGAAAGAGTTTTTGATTATTATTTTGACAAACATACAAATGACGGCTGACGCCGGTGCGTACCCATTGATTGGTGCAGCAGCCGGCTTTGAGCACAAGGGATATAGGACCCACAGGAGCAAGTACAGATGAGTGAAAAGAAAAGAGAGCAGCTAGAAAGCAAAATAAGTTTGCCCCAGCCGGTGAAGGTTGTGCTGGCCGGGATTAACTCGCAGTACATCCATTCATCTTTGGCCCCCTGGTGTTTGCAGGCGGGGCTTGAAGAGTACGTCAAAGCAGACTTTGATTGCACAGTGGCCGAAGGGACAGTCAATGAGGCCGCTTCGGCGGTGCTGGAAAGAATCACAGCCCTGCAGCCGGCTGTCCTGGGGATTTGCTGCTATATCTGGAACATCAGTTATGTAGCCAGGCTACTGCCCGCTATCAGGGAGGCCTTGCCGGAATGCGCCATTGTGCTGGGAGGGCCCGAGGTCAGCCACCGCGCGCAGGACGCCCTGGAGCGGTATCCGCAGGCGGATTATCTCATTGCCGGTGAGGGTGAGCTGCCCTTTGCGCGGCTGCTGGACGCGCTGTGCGGCCTGTATCCGCTGGATGAAGTGCCCGGCTTATGCCGCAGGTCAGAGGTAGGCCTGCTCATCAAAGAACCTTTTGTTCATGAGACCATGCAGCCCAGCCCATATAGCCCGGCCTATCTAAAAGCCCTGGGCGGGCGCCTGGCCTACCTGGAAACCAGCCGGGGCTGTCCCTATGCCTGCGCATTTTGTCTATCGGGCAACGGGGAGAAACTGCGCCAGGCCCCTCTTGAGCGAGTGTGGCAGGACATCCTGCTGCTGGCAAAATCGGGCACCAAAACCGTCAAGCTGGTGGACCGTACGTTCAACGCGGACAGAGCCCGCGCAAGGGACATCATGGCTTTTATTGTCAGGCATGCCGGCGCGGAGATTCCCTATGGGCTCACCTTCCATTTTGAGATCGCGGGCGACCTGCTGGATGAACAAACCCTCGCCATTATCGCTGGTGCGCCGGCCGGCCTTTTCCAGTTTGAAATCGGGCTGCAGTCCATGGACGAGGACACCCTGCGGCGTGTGCGCCGCCATACTGACATGACGTTTCTGACCGGACAGGTGAACAAGCTGATTGCCGGCGGTCAGGCGCATGTGCACCTGGATTTGATAGCGGGTTTGCCGGGTGAGGGGCTGGAGGAATTTGCCCGCAGCTTCAACCAGGCTTATGCCCTGCAGCCTCATGCTTTGCAGCTGGGGTTTTTAAAGCTCATTTATGGCAGCGCCATGCGCAGGGAGCCCGAGGTATACCCCTGCGAGTATGACTCAGAGCCTCCTTATCAGGTGAGGTCAACCCCATGGCTTAGCAGCGAGGATTTGAGCCTGCTGCAGATAGCTGAGCACGCACTGGACAAGCTGCACAATTCCGGGCGTTTTGTGAAAACGCTGCAATGGCTGACAAGCCAGGGAGGGTTCCAGCCTTTTGATTTATTTTTGATGCTGGGCCAATCGATTCATGAGAAAGAAGCC
>JAAZEI010000149.1 GCA_012512355.1 Clostridiales bacterium
TGATGTCTTCTTCAATAGAGTTATATGCCGAGCCCATGGTGTATAAGTACAGGGCTTCGTGCAAAGTGAGCTTTTGCTGGGGCAGCCAGCCCTCTTGGGGTTGGCCGTCATCCCCCTGGCGGTTGACCGCTGCGTGAATGCCCATCAGGGGCCGGTAGTCCTCCACCGGGCAGTCAGAGCCGCCGCCCATGGGGATGCCGCGCCGGAGGAAGCCCTTGAAGCAATAGGCATCAGAGGCCCTGGCTTTGCCCAGTCTGCTCTTTATAAAAGGCAAATCAGACGAGATAAAACAGGGCTGAACATCAGCCAAGACCCCCTGTTCTTTAAACCTGTCCAGCAGCGCCGGCGGGGTGAGGGAGGCGTGGATGATGCGAAAGCGGGCATCATCGCGCGGATATTCATCCTGCGCTTCCTTGTAAATATCCAGCATATCTTTGATGGCCTGGTCGCCGATGGCGTGGGCGGCCACCTGCATGCCAGCCTGATGGGCCATGATTGTCAGCTCTTTTAACTGTTCGCGCGTCAGCAGGGCAATGCCGCGGTTGTCCGGGTCGTCTGTATAAGGTTCGCACAGCAGCGCGGATCTGCCGCCAAACGAGCCATCTGTCAGCAGCTTCAGCGGGCCAATCTTAAAATAATCGTTCCCCCTGCCGGTGACCCAGCCCAGGCCGATGATTTGTTTTAGCTCATCCGGCTGCGCCAGCAGCATTTGCTCGTTCACCCGCAGGGGCAGCTCCCCCTGTGCCGCCAGTTCCAGGTAGGCATTGAATAAATCGGGTGGCGCGCCCGCGAAGGCACCCAGATCGTCCGTCTGGACGGAGGTCAGGCCTGCCTTCACAAAATCCTGCGCAGCCGACAAAATCAGCGCCTTCACCGCATCGCGGCTCATGCTCTGGGAGGGTATGTTCACCAGGTCCATGGCATTCTCTTTGAGGATGCCTGTGGGGCGGCCATCGGCATCAAGCTCTATCAGGCCGCCTTCAACAAGGGGTGGATGGTCAAACAGGGCAGAGGCTTTCAGGCCAGCGGTGTTTAAGACGCAGACATGCCCGCATTTGCGCGTCATCATCATGGGATATGCTGTGGATACCCTGTCCAAATCGTGCCGGTCGGGCATCCTCTGGTTCGGATAAGGGGTCTGATCCCAGCCCCGGCCGATGATCCAGGAACCCTTGGCCGGCGCCAGACGGCGGATGTGGCTCCTCAGCCTGTCCTGCAGTGCTTCAATGCTGTCCAGGTTGCTGATATCAACCCTGTTCTTGCTCAGGGCATAGCCGACAAGGTGCAGGTGGCTGTCGTTAAAGCCGGGGAGGACAGATTTGCCGCCGGCATCGATGAGGGTCGTGTGCCCGCTGCGCAGGGCAAGAATCTCTTCATTGGTTCCTGCGGCCGCAAACTTCCCCTCCCTGATGGCCACTGCCTCTGCCCGCGGATTGGCCTCATCCATCGTCAGGATGCTGCCGTTGATGATGATAAGATCCATCTGCTTTATCTTCCTTTCACGCCGGTTAATTTGGCCTTATTATAGGGGCTTTTTATACGATATTCAATGCAGCCGGTCAATCAGATGCAGGGGATGGGGTTTGAAGGGTATAATGGTTTATCAATCCTTTGCCCGATATCAACCGTCGAAAGGAAAAACACCATGCAAGTAAATGATGTTCTGGCGCTCAAAATCGCCGTGGCGGCTGCCCTGGTGGGCACGCTCTTTATCAACTATCTGGCCAATAAGCTGCCCATCAATGGCTTAAGCCAGGGCGATGTGTCAGATTCACTGCCCAACCTGTTTGCGCCTGCAGGCATCACGTTTTCTATTTGGGGCATCATCTACCTGATGCTCAGCGTGTTTACCGTCTTTCAGTTTGGCTTGGGCGGGCAAACTCCCTCCGCCAATCTGCTGGGTGCCATCCGGGTTCTTTTTATCCTCAATGCCCTGGCCAACATGGCCTGGATATTTGCCTGGCACTACCGAAAGTTTGAGATATCCGTGGTGCTGATGGGCGCTATTTTGCTCACCCTGATTTTGATTCATCTGGAATTGGATAAAATCACGCTGACCGCGCTGGAGAAAATCGTGTTCCGCCTTCCCTTCAGCCTTTACTTTGCCTGGATTACTGTGGCAGCTGTGGCCAATGTGACGGCCCTGCTGGTTGCCAGGGGCTGGAATCGCTTTGGCATGACGGAGCAATCGTGGGCTGTCATCATGCTGACAGTCGCGGCGGTCATCGGCATAGTCACCATGCTCGTCAGACGGGATATCGCCTATGGGCTGGTCTTCATCTGGGCCTATATCGGCATCCTCATCAAGCA
>JAAZEI010000150.1 GCA_012512355.1 Clostridiales bacterium
AGCTTGATGAGCTGGCCGGCTTTAACCTGCCCGGCTATGGTGAGGGCGATTGGGGTGCTTTCTCCTACTGGTTTGATGATAACTTAATCAACCAGGCCGCCCTGCTCATCGCCTCGGATGTCACCACGCAGGAGGATCGCAACTACCTGATGCAGATGAAGCTGACCAACGCCCTGGGCCTGACCAAACGCATCCCAAACTTCTCAGACAGCATCATCGTCGAAGGGTACATCCCCAAACAAAACCTCAGCCAGATCGATTGGCTGATGCTCAATATTTTATACGAGCCCTGGCTCACCCCCGGCATCAACGCCCAGGAAACATATGACCTTCTGTTAGAATAAAATAAAACCCGGACACAAAGGGGAGGCGGACGTTTCGCCTCCCCTTTTCGCAAGGCTGGCTGAGCGATAAGCAATATGCAGTCGTTCGCAGTGCGGACAATAGACTGCATGACAGCCCAATGAAGCACGGAACTTGCCAGCTGAGCATAGCGAGGTTAGGAAGTTGACTATGCGCAATGAAGCAGGGACGAAAAGAACCGATGCATCAAAGCATTCATGATGGAGGGTAGTATCAGCGACTCCTTCACAATGAGGACATTGAACTGTAAAACCCAGGGCCTGGCCTGACAGTTCCTTCCCTTGCATAAACTCACCAAAAAATCTATAATCATAGCATGAGGATACACGTGGCGCAGGCTCAGGGCTCAGACATGGGGTACAGCCCATTCTATTTTTTTGCCCCCTCAGAGGGCTGTTCCCTGATATTTACCTCTTGACCAGCGGTTATTCCTCGGCCCCGCTTCGGGTTTCCTTGTTTCAGTGGCCGGGCCATTGTGTAAAATATATCACCGGTCAGGATGGCCATGTTTAAATCTTTTTCAAAGGTTTTATTTTATTTTTCAATGATGATGCTGCCGCCTCGGCGCAAGGAGGAAGATCAATGAGTTTGGATGCCTATTTAAAGCCCCTGATCATCACTGTCTTTATTATTTTTGGCATTGGTGTGCTGCTGCGTTATGCCCTGATGTGGCTGGGGAGGTCTCACAAATTTGATACGCGCCTTGCCTCCCTGTCGGCAGAAGAGCTTGATTTGCATGAAAAGAACCTCGCCTCCGAGCACGCACTGCTGGGCCGGCAGAATATTTTAAACTGGCCCGTGCCCCGCCTCAAAAGCAACTATGAGTACATCCACGCCACCTACACCGACCTCAACGAGGATCTCCAAAAGAAGCAGACCGTGCAGCTGTCCTCAGAATGGCTGCTGGATAACTTCTACCTCATCGAAAGCCAGGTGGATGCCCTCAAGCGTGAACTGACCAAGAAGAGCTACCAGCGCCTGCCCGTGCTGGCCACCGGCCCCTTCAAGGGATACGCCCGCGTGTTTGCCATCGCGGCCGACCTGGTTGCCCACACCGATGGCAACCTGGATGAAGCAAGCCTCAAAACCAGCCTGATGTCCTACCAGTCAAAGATCGTGCTGATGGAGCGTGAGCTGTGGGCCTTTCCCATCGTGCTGCGCCTGGCGATGATCGAAAACATCCGGATACTTTGCGAGGACATCCAGCGCGCCCAGCACCAGTGGCGCAAAGCAAACCGAATTTATGACGAATGGCTCAAAAACAAAGACACGGATAAGGAGCTGGCCCTCAAAACCATCACCGACAGCATCAGCGGGATGAAAAAGATCAACGCCACGCTCATTGACCACCTGTCCTACCGGCTGCGCCGCTCTGGCTACAACAGCGCGCCGGTCCTGCGGGCGATTGACACGGCGCTGCTCAAGTTTGGGACCAGCCTGGAAGAAATCACCCAGCAGGAGCACAGCCTGCAGTCCATCAACACGGTCTCCATGGGCAACTCCTTCACCACCCTGCACACCTTGGCGACAATGGACTTCGCGGACCTGATCGAGTCTGTCAGCAAGGTCGACCAGATTCTGCGGGAAGACCCCGATAGCATCTTCCCCCTGATGGATGCCAACTCCCGCAACCACTACAGAAATACAGTCGAAGAAATCGCCTCCATGGTTGGCGTGTCAGAAGTCCATATCGCAAGCGATGCCCTGGAATTGGCCAGACAGTCCTCCCATCACCGGGCCAATGGCAGCCGGGAAACCCCCCTGCGCAATACGGGGCACGTAGGATACTACCTCATCGGGCAGGGTGTAGAGGCCCTGCGGCGCAAGCAGGGCAAATCCGCCGCCTCCTATTGGCGGCCCTTTGGCGCGGACAACAAATTTGCAAAGATTCTTTATTTTGCCACCATTTTCATCATGACCCTGCTCATGACAGCGCTGGCCCTGTGGTATCCCTATTTTGTCACCGGCGAGAAGAGCCTGCCTTTGCTGATATTAATCGGCCTGGCCATGCTCATCCCGGCTTCGGAGATTGCCATCAACCTGGTCAACTGGATTGTCACCCGCTCCCTCAAGCCCGCCTTCTTCCCCCGTCTTGAACTCAAAGGGGGGATCCCAGGCGATATGACCACCATGGTGGTTGTCCCCACCCTGCTGCTGGACCCGGGCCGGGTGAAAAGCCTGGTGGCCAATATGGAAGAGCACTACCTGGCCAACCGCGAGAAGAACCTGTATTTTACCCTCGTCAGCGCCTTTCGCGATTCAGATGCCCAGGCAGAGGAGGATGACGAGCTGCTGCTGGAAACCGCCCTGCTGGAAACCAAAGCCCTCAACCAGCAATATGCGCAGCCCGGCCAGGATATCTTCTTTTTCTGCCACAGAGAGCGCCAATTTGACAAAAAAAACAATGTCTGGATAGGCTGGGAGCGCAAAAGAGGCGCCTTGATGGAGTTCAATGACCTTCTTTTGGGCTCTGACAAGACCAGCTTCACTGTGATGTCAAACCAGGACATGGCCAGCCTGGGCATCCAGTACATCATCACCCTGGACAGCGATACCATCCTGCCCATCGGCATGGCCAGAAAATTAATCGGCGCGATGGCGCACCCGCTCAACCGCCCCGTCATCGACCCCAAAAAAGGGATTGTCACCAGCGGCTACGGCCTCATGCAGCCGCGCATTGACGTGGACGTGGAGAGCTCCAACAAATCCATCTTCTCCAAAATATTTACCGATCAGGGCGGCATCGACCCCTATGCCAACGCCATTTCCGATGTATATCAGGATTTGTTTGGCGAGGGCATCTTCACGGGCAAAGGCATCTACGACCTCAAGGCCTTCCAGACGGTGCTGGAAGATGTCATCCCTGAAAACACCATCCTCAGCCACGACCTGCTGGAGGGGTCTTTCATCCGGGCGGCGCTGGTATCTGACCTCAAATTCATCGACTCTTTCCCCTCGGGCTACTACGCCTACTCCGCCCGCATGCACAGGTGGATTCGGGGGGACTGGCAATTGGTGCGCTATCTTTTCCCCAGAATCCTCGACCGCAAGCGCAACAAAATCCGCAATCCCCTGTCCAAACTGTCACGGTGGAAAATGTTCGACAACCTGCGTCGCAGCCTCGTGGCGCCGGCCATCATGCTGCTTGCGGCACTCAGCTTCAGCATTCTGCCCGGCAGCCTGGCCTTCTGGCTGACCTCTGTTGTGCTGGCCTCCCAGGTCCCTCTGCTGATGTCGCTGATTAACCGTCTTTTCTCCCCCTGGTTCCCCAGGGGAAAGACCAAGCGGCATGTACCGCAGATTACCGGGGTCAAGGCAGCCTTCCTGCAGGGGCTTTTGCAGTTCATCTTCCTGCCCCAGCAGGCCGCGCTGTCACTGAGCGCCATCACCATCACCCTGGGGCGCGTGTTTTTTACCAAACGCAATCTGCTGCAGTGGACCCCCTCCGCCGAGGTTGAGAAGACGCAGAAAAACTCCCTCAAAAGCTATATCAGAGAGATGAGCCCTTCCTGGTGGGCGGCCGCCATTGTGCTGGCGCTGACCCTGCTGTTTGTCCCTGCTTTTTACCCCATCGGCATCACCTTTGCCCTGCTGTGGGCCAGCGCGCCTTTTGTGGCGTTTTACGTCAGTCAGGACCAGGTTGAAGAAGCCTTTGAAGCCTCGCCCGGTGACCTGGCCAAGCTGGGTATGATTGCCAGAAAGACCTGGCGCTATTTTGAAGAGTTCTCCAACAGCAAAAACAATTACCTCATCCCCGACAACTACCAGGAAAATCCGCCCAGGGGCATAGCGCCCAGGACATCGCCCACCAACATCGGCCTGGGCCTGCTGGCCGTTCTCTCCGCGCGGGATTTTGGCTACATTGGCTCCCACGAGATGATCAAGCTGCTGGACAGAACCCTCGATACGATGGACGTGATGGTCAAGTGGAACGGGCACCTGTACAACTGGTACGATACCCGCAGCTTAAAGCCGCTGCGCCCCCGCTATGTCTCCACCGTTGACTCAGGCAACCTCGCGGGCTACCTCATTACCCTGGAGCAAGGGCTCAAGGCCTACCTGTACACCCCGCTGGTGGATCAGCGCTTTCTCCAGGGCATTCTCGATACCCTGGCCTGCGCCTCCCAGCAGGATTCCGCTGCCTTCCACCGGGTATCTTCTGTCCTCACGCGCCTGGACAAAGAGCCTCTGACCCTCCTGGGCTGGAGCGATATCATTCACCTGCTCTACCAGGAAGATGTCATTCACAATGTGAAAACCCAGGTATGGGAATCCAAGATGGACCGCATGGGCCGTCTGTTCAAGCGGGAAATGCTGCTGCTCACCCCCTTTGTTACCCTGCTGCCCAGGACCTACGAAGTATTTGACCATAGCACCGGCGCCGATGAATTGGCGCAGCTGCATGAATTGGTAGGCCCCCTGGAGCGTCACCATGCGCTGGCTGACATGCCGGGCATTTACGCCGCTGCGGTTGAGCAAATTGGCCGCATGACCCCGCGCTACACGGAAGTCCCCGGCCAGGAAAACCGGCTGGCCTTCCTGCAGGAGCTGGAAGGGATGCTCATCAACGCCGCGGTCAACACGCAGATGTTTATCACCCGATACGAGCAGACAATCTCCCGCGTCGCGAAGATGAGCCTGGACATGAAGTTTGCCCCCCTGTATGTGCCGCGCAAAAAGCTGTTTTCGCTGGGCTACAACATTGATGAGGACAAACTGACCAAGACCTACTACGACCTGCTGGCCTCGGAGGCCAGACAGACAAGCTATATCGCCATCGCCAGGGGCGAAGTCCCCCAGTCGCACTGGTTTAAGATGGGGCGCAGCCTGGTGGCGATGGATGGCTACAAGGGCCTAGTCTCCTGGTCGGGCACCATGTTTGAATACCTGATGCCCCTGCTGCTGATGAAAAACTATAAAAACACCCTGCTGGATGAAAGCTACTCTTTTGTCATCGACAATCAGAAGAAGTACGGCAAACAAAGAAAGATGCCCTGGGGCGTCTCCGAATCCGCCTTCAACTCGCTTGACATCCACAACGATTACCAGTACAAGGCCATCGGCGTGCCCTGGCTGGGACTCAAAAGGGGCCTGATTGAAGACGCGGTGGCCTCCACCTATTCAACCTTCCTGGCCCTGATGGTCGACCCGGCCAGCGCCCTGCAAAACATCGCCTACCTGGAGCAGGAAGGTGCTGAGGGACCCTACGGCTTCTATGAGGCCCTGGACTATACGCCCGAGCGGCTGCTGTATGGCCGCAATCACGCCATCATCAAGAGCTACATGGCCCACCACCAGGGCATGAGCCTGCTGTCAATTAACAACTTCCTGCACGGCAACCTCATGCAGGAGCGCTTCTTGGCCGACCGGGAAATGCACGCCGCGCGCCTGCTGCTGTGGGAAAAGGTGCCGGACACCCTGCTTTTGCCCAAACCCAAAAAGGAAATCACCCAGCCCGCCAAGATGGATGAATTTGATGAGCGCAGCCCCATGCGCACTTATGGCCTGCCAGACCCCGTGCTGCCCAAGGTGCACATCCTGTCAAACGGCAACTTCTCCACCTTCCTCACCGACCGCGGCACCGGCTTTAGCACCAACAAAATCGTCAATGTGACCCGCTGGCGCGAAGACCGCACCCTGGATCCCTATGGCATGTTCTTCTACATCAGAAATGCCCACACAAACGAGGTCTGGTCCGCCGCCTACGCGCCCCTTGGCACCATCCCCCAGGAATACGAAGTAATATTCACCTCCGACAAAGCCACCTACAGGCGTGTTGACGGCGACATCGAAACCACCACCGAGGTGACCATCGCCTCTGCTGACAATGTCGAGTTTCGCAGGATCACCCTCAAAAACAACGGCACAGAACGCTGCGTGCTGGACATCACCAGCTACCTTGAAGTGGTGCTGGCCCCCCAAGCGGCCGATGTGGCGCACCCGGCTTTCAGCAACCTGTTTGTCGAAACCAGCTACCGCGCTGACAAAGACTATGTCCTGGCCACCAGGCGCCCCCGCAGCGACAGCGAAAAGGACATCTGGCTGGGCAGCACCATCGTCACCGAGAGCGATGTGGTGGGCAAAATGCAGTATGAAACCGACCGGATGCAATTTCTGGGCCGGGACAACAATGTCAAAACCCCCGTTGCCATAGAAAGCGGAAGGCCCCTGTCCCAGACCGTGGGCTCGGTGCTTGACCCGGTGATGAGTCTGCGCGAGAGCCTGCAGATAGAGCCCGGGAAGAGCGCCAACCTCACCTTTGTCACAGCGCTAAGCCAGAGCAGCGAAGCGCTGGTGCTGCTGCTGGACCGCTACGCCACCTGCGCTGAAGTATCCCAGGCCTTCCAGGTCGCCCTGGCCCGCAGCAAGGTTGAAACAAAATACCTGGGCCTGAGCGCCACCCAAATCGAATTCTTCCAGAACATGCTGTCTGATATCCTGTTCATCAGCCCCCGAAAGAGGCTGCAGGGCGCTGTCATCCCCAGAAGCACCAAAGGACAGGCAACCCTCTGGCAGTATGGCATTTCAGGTGATCTGCCCATCGTGCTGCTGACCCTTAAAAAAGACGACCAGATGGAGCTGCTCATCGAGCTGCTCAAGGCGCACGAATATTGGTGGCTGATGGGCCTGAAGGTTGACCTGGTGGTCATTTCAGACGAAGTGTACAGCTATGACAACTCCCTGCACACGCTCATTCTCGACATTGTCTCCCTGCCCCAAAAGCAGTTTGTTCTCAACCGCGCCGGCAGCATCTATGTCCTCAACAAGGACAGCATGCAGCCCGATGATGTGAAATTCATCGAGGCGATTGCCAGAATCACCCTGCACGGCGACTCGGGGACGCTGGAAACGCAGATGACCCTGCAGGCAGGCGATACCCTGCCGCTGCAAAAACTGTTTGGCAGAAAGCCCCCGGTCGCCTTTGCCCCTGCCGCCATACAGCCGCTTTACCTGCAGTACTACAACGGCCTGGGCGGCTTCAGCCCCGATGGCAACGAATATGTCATCCGCCTTGAAAACGACCAGACCACACCGGCCCCCTGGGTCAATGTGCTGGCAAATGAAGATTTTGGCTTTATCGCTTCAGGCTCGGGCTCCGGCTTTACCTGGCATGGCAACAGCCGCGAAAACAAGCTGACCCCCTGGTCAAACGACGCCGTCTCTGACGATCCGGGCGAGGCCTTCTACATCACCGACATGGACAGCGGCGAAATCTTCACCCCCACTGCCCTGCCCATCCGCGGAGACGAGCCCTACAACATCATTCACGGCTTTGGCTATACAAGGTTTGAACACGAAAGCCACGGCATCTCCCAGAAAATGACCCAGTTTGTACCGCTGGACAGCGCAGTCAAGCTCAGCCTGATCACCCTTTTAAACAACTCCGGGCAAAAACGCACGCTGACGGTGACCTATTACATGCGCCCTGTGTTGGGGGTGAGCGATCAGTCAACTGCCATGCACATCCAGACGAGCGTATCGCCCGACGGCGCGTTGCTGATTGAAAACCCCTATCAAAACTCCGAAGGGGCCGAAATCTGCTTTATCGATGTCTCCATGACGAAGCGCTGGGTGACAGGCGACCGCGAAGAGTTCTTTGGCGCGGGCGACATGGCCTCCCCCGACAGCCTGCTGCGCGAAAGGCTGTCAGGCGCTGTGGGCACCGGCCTTGACCCCTGCGGCGCGATGCAGGTCAGGTTTACCCTGCAGCCCGGCGAGAGCCGCGAGCTGGTGTATCAGCTGGGCGCCGCTTCCAGCCTCATCGAGGTGGATAAGCTGTCCCTGCGCTACCAGAATGTCGGCGAGGCCAAAGAATCGCTGCGCCTTGTCAAAGAGTTCTGGAAAAACAAGCTCGAAAGCACCATCGTCAAGACCCCCACCCGTTCCATGAACCTGATGCTCAACGGCTGGCTGCAGTACCAGGTCGTTGCCTGCAGGCTCTGGGCGCGCTCTGCCTTCTACCAGGCCGGCGGCGCTTACGGGTACAGGGACCAACTGCAGGATTGCCTCTCCGTGGCTTATGAATGGCCCCACATCGCGCGCGCGCAGATACTGCACCATGCCCGGCACCAGTTCCTTGAAGGCGACGTGCAGCACTGGTGGCATGAAGGCGGCGGCGGCATCCGCTCACGCATCACCGACGACCGCCTGTGGCTGCCCTACGTGACAGCTGAATACATCCGCATCACAGGCGACCGCGATATCCTGCACGAAATGCAGCCCTTCCTGGAGGACGCGCCCCTGGCCGAAGGCGAGGACGAGCGCTACTCAACACCCGGTATCTCAGCCTTTGAGTCAACCCTGTATGACCACTGCCTGCGCGCCATTGAAATCTCCCTGCAGTTTGGCGAGCACGGCCTGCCCCTGATGGGAACGGGCGACTGGAATGACGGCATGAATGCCGTGGGCGAAGAGGGCAAGGGCGAAAGTGTGTGGATGGGCTGGTTCCTGGCCACGGTCCTGCAAATGTTTGCCCCCATGTGCACCCTGATGGGCGAGGAGGAGCAAGCAGAAAAATACCTCCAAATCAGAAAAACAACCCTGGCGGCCATTGAAGAGCATGCCTGGGACGGCAACTGGTACCGACGCGCCTACTTTGATGATGGCAGCGTGATGGGTTCCGCCCAAAACATCGAGTGCAAGATCGACTCCATCTCCCAGACCTGGGCGGTCATCTCCGGCGGTGCGGATCCGCAAAGGGCGCAGACGGCCATGAACTCCCTGCTGGTGCATCTCGTTGACTTTGAAAACGGCCTCATGAAGCTGCTGACCCCGCCCTTTAACAACGCGGAGTCAGACCCGGGCTACATCAAGGCCTATGTGCCGGGCGTGCGTGAAAACGGCGGACAGTACAGCCACGCCGCTGCCTGGGTCATCATCGCCTTTGCAAAAATCGGCGATGGCGACAGGGCATGGGAACTGTTCCGGCTCATCAACCCCATCAAGCACACCGGCAGCCGGAGAGAAACCTTCCGCTACAAGGTAGAGCCCTATGTCATGGCGGCCGACGTCTACACCGCCTACCCCCACGAAGGCCGCGGCGGCTGGACCTGGTACACAGGCAGCGACGGCTGGATGTACAGGGCCGGCCTTGAAAACATACTGGGCCTGCAGAAAAATGCCGACACCATGGTGATGGATCCCTGTATCCCCAGAAACTGGAGCGACTATGAACTGGCCTACCGCTTCATGGACACCAACTATGCCATCAAAGTCAGTAACCCTGAAAACATCAGCCGGGGCGTGCGATCCATCACACTCGATGGCATCCTCTCCCCCGGCAATACCTTCCCCCTGGTCAACGACGGCCAGGATCACGAGGTGCAAGTCACCATGGGCGCAGCGGAGGCTTAAGGCCCCTGCTCCCTTCACTGCCAGCACATCAAAAGCCGCAGATTCGTATGAGTCTGCGGCTTTTATGTCGAGAATTCTGCTATTGTTTAATTATTCCGGTAAGCGAATACCACCCTTTGATTTGTTTGTATTATTTATTTGCGAAATATTCCTTTACCGCATTACTGTCTCTCTTTAAGATAATGTATCCTGCATAACTCTGGACCAAATAATTGATCATAACTTCAGAATTGTCTTGATGATATCCAATGAACTCGAGCACATCTTCTTTATTATCCATTGAATTAGCCGTGACCAAAGGGTGCTACTACGTCTCCTTTTACTCTTCTTCTTCCCAGTCTCCATATTGCTCCGGGGCTTCGCCTACGGCGCGGATGACCAGGGCATAGCTGTCAAGCGGAGCATCATGCGGCGACGGGGCATCCCAGGTTTTTTCGCTAAGCACACGACATTGAAACTGCCAGTTATCGCCAAAATCGAATACATATTTGAACTTGCTGCCCACCCGCATCACCAGGCGCAGCCTAAAGTCACAGGTATGCCGTTCGTTATCATCATCTTCATCATCCATTGTATCCATGTAATAGCAATCAGCCTCACTCCACGCCACATTATCCATAAAAAAGGCATGCATATGATCGTCATCAAATGCAAAGGCTTGCAGGATAACGCTGCTCAGGGCCTCCAGTGTGGCGTCCTGCGCTATTTGGATGTGGCGGTAACAGCCCTTAAGCAAGCTGACTGAAATAACGAAAGATTTTTGATTCGTTGGCTGTTTTGTCTTTTTCTTTTTTATTTCCAACACAACATTTGTCCTTTCTGGCATCACGGATTTGGATAGAATACACTGACTCTCACAACTCAGGACTCCGACGACCATGTGATGTCATCTGATTTTCCAGCGACAAGAGCATTCCCGCTATTGTAGGCTATATCCTCGCTGGCTCAATTGCAGCTGCGCTTTTTGGCTTTCCATAGCTCATTATTTTCTTATTTAGCGTTTGTACTCATCCTTTGATTGTCATGATAACATCCATTGTATCGCAGTCGCAGCGGCTTGTCTTACCTTTTGTCTTGGGCTAAGTTGCGAACATTACGTACTCTATCATGCTTCCCTTGACGAACCAAACGAATCGGGGAAACTCAAATTGCTTCCCTGCCCGATGAGCGGGAGCGGAAAAAAACCGATGCCTCAAAGCATGAATGATTGAGAATAGTATTCTGTTATGATTTTTCAGGAAACTTTCCCTGGAACAGCACCATCTGGGTAGCGGGGCTGGCGATGCCGTCACTGGGGAGGCCATGAACTTCCTGGAAGGCGCCGATGGCCTCTTTTGTATCAGGGCCGTAAAAACTGTCGACAATGCCTTTAAAGTAGCCATTGTCCTTGAGAGCCTGCTGGAGGTTTGTGACCAGTTCGCCCATGTCGCCCTCCTGCAGGGTGACATACTCCCCTGTAGGGGATTGGGTGACCAGGACAAAAGAACCGGTTTTCGTGTGCTGGGGCGAAACAGTCGGCCGGGGACTGGCAAAGAGCAGCCTTTGGGTATCAACGCCCGCGATGCCATCGCGTAACAGCTTGTTGTCGCTTTGGAAGCTCAGCACAGCCTCTGTGGTGCCCGTGCCATACATGCCATCGATTTCGCCTGTGTAATAGCCTTTGGCTTTCAGGGCTTTTTGAAGGTCGGATACCGGCCCTCCCATGTCACCTTCGTGCAGGGTGATGGGCTTGCCATCCGGGGCCGGGGTGACGCTGACAAAGCTCGCGGTGGGCACAGCATCCGGCGCTGCAGTCCCGCTCAACGGCTGAAGTTCATGGTCATCATAGGGCAGGACAGCCCTTATTTCTTCCCGGATAAGAACCGCATAAAACAGCTCACTGCCGTCTTGCCTGAGGCGTGATTTGAATTCCTGTGCTGACATGAAAAGCTGGGTGCCATCCTGGCTGCCAGCCAGGATGATGCAGTTATCGCTCAGGGGATACTGCATTATATCGCCCGCTGTTTCATTGACAAAGCCGGGCACATCACCCTCTGACCCTATTAGGGAGACCGGGTCCAGGCTCAGGGTGAACTTGCCGTATTTTTCCGTCATATCCATCAGGTAGCCGGCCAAGACGATGTTGCGCTGCTCCTCCGGCCTGCGCTGTAAAAAGACTGAGTAGACGGATACCTCGCCCGAGTGGGCCCTGACGGCAATGCTCACCAGCCGCGGAGCATTTGTTAGGGGGATGGCTTGAGAGGGCTGCCCAGAGGCCACCGCCGCCCCGTCCACCGTGATGGCGGCCAGCGGGTCAGCAGCCTGCGGTATGAGCGTCACCCCGCTCACCCGGCTGCCCACCGTCAGCAGGTAGGTGTGCACCAGGGGGTCAAAGGCCTCGGGAATCATGATGCCCGTATCGGGACTGCTGTGGGACAGACCGGCCAAAGCGCTGGGCGGCAGCACTTCCTGCGAGGCCTGCGCCGGGATGACGCTCAAGGCCGCGGACAGGCAAAGCACCAGGATGAGGGCAAAGAGTTTATTCATTAGATATCCTCCGTAGATTCGTTTTTCCTAAGCTGAAGATTGTAAAAGGGCTGATTGAAACACCGGCGCAAGATGCCTGTCAGAGTCCTGTGAAGGCCCTCCTATGCTAGATGGTTGGCAGCAGATACCCGGACAAAGTGACAGGGGTCCTGTTGATATTTATTTGGTTTTCAGCTGACAGCAAAACATGGCTGCTATATTTTTAAAATGGAAGTCTTTGCTTCGCCGCCTGATGATACCATCACATTATGCTGATAAGCCCACCCTGTCAACACCCAGGCGTATTCAGCTTGACCGCAGAAAATATTCACAGCTCAATCCCCCGCCGCCTGATGGACAATTTACAATATATTATATAAAATAAACATGCATCAGCAAGGCATGCCTTTTTATGGACACAAAGCCTGCCTGCCCTCCTGCCATGATATACTGTTTGAGGGCGCTGTCACCTTGAGACAGCAGACAGCCCACCCCGGTTCACCCCAAAGATTGGAGGAAAAATATATGTCTGATAAATTCGATCAATATAAAGATGACTTCAGAAAAGTCATTCACGACATTCAAACCACAGGGAGCGCTGCCGCCCATAATGTGAAGGATAAGGCGCAAAGAAATTCCCTGCAGATGAGAGAAGCTTCGCAGCGTCTGGACAAGAAGATCTCAGATGCTGCCAAAAATGCCCAGACAAAATCTATTGCCGCCGGCAAAGAGATAAAAGCAGGCTGTCACGCTGTGGCAAAGGATATCAAATACGCGGCTGGGAAAGTATCAGATGAGCTCAAAAAATAGAGACGGCGCCTAACATGCGCAGTCATCAAATCTCCCGAGGATGAGATGCCAAAGAAATCCGCGCTGTGTGAAAGACATCAAAAATTCTGTACCAAACTCCCAGAGACAAGAAGGAAAGCGATGAAATTATCCGATTTTAAAGGACTGTTCCGCAGGTCCGCCCTGACCCTGCTCAAAGTCGAAAACCCCTTTGATGATTATTACCGCATCACACTCAAACCCGGAAAAGATACAGTCTGGCACCCGGGCGATCACGGGGTTTTTACCCTGCCGGGCCGCAAGGTGAAGGGCAGGTCCTGGCGGGCTTTCTCCGTCGCCTCCATCCCGCAGGAAAACACAATCCTGATCGGCACCCGCACGGGCGAAAACATCAGCGGCTTTAAAAAGGAACTGACTTCCATGCAGGAGGGCGACCTGGTGAATGTGATCGGCCCCTTTGGCTGGTTTAAGATACAGGATGACACCAGCCCCATCGTTCTGGTGGCCGGCGGCGTGGGCATCACCCCCATCAGAGCCCTCCTCAAACAGCTTGAGAACGACACCGCCAGGCCCATTGAGCTTGTTTTCCAAGCAAAAGGTCACTACCTTTTTGGGGATGAACTCCTGAACATGGCGATAGACAACCCGAAAATCACCGTCCAGATGACCAGGTCAAAAGAGGATAGCCAAAAAGCCCTCGATGCCATCATGGCCCAGCACGGGAATAAAGCTTACTATTATATCTCGGGGCCGCGTCCTTTTGTGAAAGCGAACAAAAAGCACATCAAGCAGCACAGCATTCCGGGCAGCAAAATCATTTCCGACCCATTTCTCGGGTATTGAGCTCCCCGCACAAGCAGGGTCTGGGAGCAGGTATCCGAGGCCCTGCTTTTTCATCTCAGGCAGCGTTCCAAACACTGCGCCCTGTTGTATCAGCCTTTCATTAGCTGTTGTTTGTTTTATATTATGGTGAAATTTCAAAATCAGAGACTCAAACTATTGACATCTTCCTATTAAGTGTTAATATACAAATATAGCATAGATATCCAAGATTCATCGATCTACATTCTCCATAGCTCGTCCACTCTATTTCACTGCAGGCCGACACTTCCCCTGAGGGATTGCGCTGGTTGGCGCAATTTATATCCCTTGAAACAGGCTGATTGCCGGATGAACCAAAACACAATGGATGGGGTGAGTCACAATGTTAGAAAAAAAGGAAAGAAACAGCACAGAACTCAGAAAGAGTTTCAGAGAACTTGAGGGGAGACTGCGCAACCACAGAGACAATTTCAGCAGCGAAACACTTGACGAATGCAGCCAGGCAGAGGATAAAACGGGTACCCAGCAAAGCTATGACTCTGGTTCGCCGCAGCACGCATCCACGCAGTCTGACATGGAAGAATAAAGCAGCAAAGGAGATAACAGGATTTTAAACGGAGGAATTCGTTATGTACATCAAAGTCAAAGCCAAACCTGCCCAAACGGGCAAAGCACAATTGGATCATATGCGCATCAACTCAGACCATGTAACGAATTTTTATATCAGATCCGGTACGCTGATCATCATGTGTCTCAATGAAACAATCATGCTCCCACTGCAGGAGTACAGCATCCTGGAAGCTTACGAAGAACTCAAGGCGCTCCTTCCTGCCTTGGCCCCCGACGAGGTGCCAGATGAATTAGGCCAAGCCCAATTGCTTCCCTGTCCCATGTGCGGCAGCAAAGCCGGCATGATAAAGGTCCCTGAGGGGTATAAGGCAGGGTGCGACCGCTGTCAGATCATGACCCATGCCTTTGAAGATGAATACAGCGCCCTGGTCTATTGGAATTATATGATGGCGGAATAACAGACGGCATCGCAGAATCAAGCTTCACAGCATCAGGCAGCACACTGGTAACATCCATTGTTTCGCGGCTATCAGCCGCGAAACATTTGTCATGTAAGCACCCAAACCAGCAGCCCTCCCCTTCTCTTGCGTGCACTTTGTGCATATGTTATCATCATGTGTGTTTTTCAAGGAGGGTCATCACGATGGATATGCGGGAGAAAATTTCACAGGCACTGTATCGCGCGCTGACAGCGGCTTTTGAACAGACGGATTTTGAGTCCTCGGCCCTGGCGCGTTCCCTGGAACTGCCGCCGGAACCTGAGATGGGCGACATGGCCTTCCCCTGCTTTTCCCTGTCAAAAACCCTTCGCATGGCACCGCCGCAGATCGCCCAGAAAATCGCTGTACATGTGGCAGACCCCCTGATTTCATCAGTCGAAGTCAAGGGCGGCTACCTCAATTTTTTTCTTGACCGCGTTTATTTTGCCCAAAAAATGATCGAGGCTGTGCAGGGCAGCGATGGGGCCTGGGGGCAGAGCGATGAGGGCAGCGGCAAAACCATCTGCATCGACTACTCCTCCATTAACATCGCCAAGCGCTTTCACATCGGCCACCTCTCCACCACCGCCATCGGCCACAGCCTCAAGCGCATCTATGATTACCTGGGATACCGCACGGTGGGCATCAACCACCTGGGTGACTGGGGCACGCAGTTTGGCAAAATGATTGCCGCCTACAAGCACTGGGGTTCCCCCGAAATGGTTGAGCAGGGCGGCGTACAGGCGCTGAGTGAATTGTATGTGCGCTTTCACAAAGAGGCGGAGGAAAGCCCCAGCCTGGAAGACGAAGGCCGCGCCTGGTTTAAACGCATTGAAGAAGGCGACAAAGAAGCCCTCGCCATTTTTAATAATTTCAAAGAGATTACATTAAAAGACGCGGACCGTGTCTATGACATCTTGGACGTGAGCTTTGACAGCTACGCGGGCGAAAGCTTTTATAACGACAAAATGGACCGGGTAATCCGCGAGCTTCGTGAGAAAAATCTCCTCGTCCTATCGCAGGGCGCCTGGGTGGTTGATCTGGAAGAATTTGGCATGCCCCCCTGCCTGATCCTCAAAAGCGACGGGGCCACCTTATATGCCACCCGTGATATCGCGGCCGCCCTCTACCGCAAGGATACTTATCACTTCAGCAAATGCCTATACGTGGTCGCCTACCAGCAGGATCTGCACTTCAGACAGGTATTCAAGGTGCTGGAGCTGATGGGCTACGAGTGGGCAAAGACGCAGATGGAGCACGTGGCCTTTGGCATGATCAGCTACGAGGGCGAGGCCCTGTCCACCCGCCGCGGCAACATCGTCCACCTGGATGAACTGCTGGACAAGGCGCAGGAAAAAGCCCTGGCCATCATCGAGGAAAAAAGCCCTCACCTGGAAGACAAGGAAAAGATCGCCAAACAGGTAGGCGTGGGCTCGGTCATCTTCTTTGACCTGTTTAACAGCCGCATCAAGGACATCGACTTCAGGTGGGACCGCGCCCTCAACTTTGACGGCGAAACCGGCCCCTACGTGCAGTATACCTATGCCAGGTGCTGCTCCGTGCTCAGGAAAGCCGGTGAAGTGGATACAGCGCCTGATTTTTCGGCCCTGGACGACAAGGAATCTCTGGCCCTGCTCAAGCTCATCTCCCTGTTCCCCGAAACGATCCGGGACGCGGCCGCGCGCAACGAGCCCAGCTTTGTCACCCGCGCCATCACAGAAATGGCCAAGGCATACAACAAATTTTATTATGAACACCGCATTCTGTCAGAGGATGCCGCGGCCAGCGCCGCGCGCCTGGCCCTGACGGATATCGTCCGTGCGGCCATCGCCAACGGCCTGTACCTCATCGGCATGCAGGCCCCCCCGCAAATGTGAGGCAAAACACATGAAGTTTACCAAAATGCAGGGCTTGGGCAACGATTATATTTATATCGACTGCTTTGAAGAAGCCATCAGCGACCCTGTGGATCTTGCCATCCGGATGAGCCGCCCGCACTTTGGTGTGGGCGCTGACGGCTTGGTGCTCATCGAGCCCTCTGACCATGCCGATTTTAGCATGCGCATTTTCAACGCCGATGGCAGCGAGGCTGAAATGTGCGGCAACGCCAGCCGCTGCGTCGCCAAATATGTTCTTGACCGCGGCCTGACAGACAAGACAGAGCTCACCCTGGCCACCAAGGGCGGCATCCGCAGGCTATGGCCCATGCAGGATGAGGGCGTCGTCACCCGCGTCAAGGTGGACATGGGCACGCCCGAATTTAACCCGCAATTGGTGGGTGTTGACCTGCCCGGCGATATCGTCTTTCGCCACCGCATCCAGGTGCTGGGCCAGGAAATGCTGTTCACCGCCGTCAGTTTTGGCAATCCCCACTGCGTCATCTTTGTGGATGACCCCGATTTGATTGACATCAAGACTGTCGGCCCCATCATTGAAAACCACCCCCTGTTTATCAACCGCACCAATGTAGAGTTTGTGCGCATCCTGCGGCGTGATTATCTGTATATGCGGGTGTGGGAGCGGGGCAGCGGCGAAACCCTGGCCTGCGGCACCGGCGCCTGTGCTGCACTGGTGGCCGCCGTGCTCTCAGGGCTGTCCGACCGCACGGTGCAGGTCAGGCTGGCGGGCGGCCACCTGGAGTTGATGTGGAACCCGCAGGACAACATTGTCTATAAATCAGGCCCGGCCGAATATGTCTTTGACGGGGTCTGGCTGGGCTGAGCGCCGGGACGCGCCCAAACAAATAATTGAGTCAGGTTATAGGAGGAGATATCACATGGTACGTGCAATTGTAGGGGCCAACTGGGGTGATGAGGGCAAGGGCAAGCTGACGGATGTGCTGGCCCGGCAGTCCGACATCGTCATCCGCTTTCAGGGCGGGGCCAATGCCGGTCATACCATCATCAACGAGCATGGAAAGTTCGCCCTGCACCTGCTGCCAAGCGGTATCTTCCATGAAGGCGTCGTCAACATGATAGGCCCCGGTGTCGCCCTGGACATAGAAGAATTGTTCAGCGAGCTGGATGCCCTCACGCAGCGCGGCGTGCCGGCCCCCAGGCTGCTGGTCTCTGACCGCGCGCAGGTGTTGATGGATTTTCATATTCTACTCGATACCTACGAGGAAGAGCGCCTGGCCGACCGCAAGTTTGGCTCGACCAAAAGCGGTATCGCGCCCTTTTACAGCGACAAGGCCTCCAAAATCGGCATTCAGGTCTGCCAGCTGATGGACAAAAAGCTATTAAAAGAAAGGCTGGCCCACAGCCTGGTGAAAAAAAATATCCTCATGGAGCACCTGTATCATAAGCCGCAATTGGATGTGGACGCGCTGTGCGATAAATATTATGAACTCGGGCAAAAGCTGCTGCCCTTTGTCTGCGATACCACCCAATACCTGCACGAGGCTCTCAAAGAGGGCAAGCGCATCCTGCTGGAAGGCCAGCTGGGCGCGCTGCGCGACCTGGAGCACGGCATCTACCCCTACACCACCTCCTCCTCCCCCCTGGCAGGCTACGCCACGGTGGGCGCCGGCATCCCGGTTGATAAAATCAGTGAAGTGATTGCCGTCACCAAAGCCTACTCAAGCTCTGTGGGCGCGGGCTACTTTGTCTCGGCCCTTTCGGGCGACGAGGCAGAGGAGCTGAGAAAACGCGGCGGCGATTCGGGTGAATACGGCGCCAAGACCGGCCGCCCGCGCGATGTGGGCTGGTTTGATACCGTGGCCACCCGCTACGGCTGCCGGGTACAGGGCGCCACCCAGTGCGCCATGACCAACATCGATGTGCTCAGCTATCTGGATGAGATTAAAATCTGCGTCGCGTATGAAATTAACGGCGAAACCGTGAATGATTTCCCCTGTAGCCCCAAGCTTGCCCATGCAAAACCAGTTTATCAAACTTTTCCCGGCTGGAAAACCGATGTGCGCGGCATCACCGAGTATGATGCGCTGCCGAAAAACTGCAAGGCCTACCTGAATTTCATTGAAAAAGAAATCGAGACCCCCATCACCATCATCTCAAACGGCCCGCAC
>JAAZEI010000151.1 GCA_012512355.1 Clostridiales bacterium
ATCCTGGGCGTGGACAGCAAGGCCAGCGAACAGGAGATAAAAACCGCCTACCGCAAAGCCGCCCGCAAACACCACCCCGACCTTCATACCAAAAACGAGAAAGCCGCCGCCGAGGAAAAATTCAAAGAGATTAACGAAGCCTATACCGCCATAGGCAGCCCCGAAAAACGCGCCCAATACGACCAGCTGGTGGCGGACATGAAAAGCGGCCGCTTCAGGCAGCCTGCCGGCGGCGCGCAGGGCTATTCACAGTATGCAGGGGCAGCCGCCGATGGCGGCGGGTACGCCCGCTACACCACAGAGGACATGGGCGGCGGCTCTTTCAGCGACTTTTTTGAGAGCATTTTTGGCCGCGGCGGCTTTGGCAGCGCCCAGCAGGGCCCTGTTCGTCAGGCCCCCGCCAGAGGGCAGGATCTGGAGAGCGACCTGTCGCTGACCATCCGGGAGGCCTATCACGGCGGCACCAAAACCATGCAGTTCTCCCTGCGCTCCGTTTGCCCCACCTGCGGAGGGACAGGCGTGTTAGGCCAGGGGCTTTGCCCCGACTGTCAGGGTACGGGCAGCAAAACAACCCAAAAGACCCTGGAGGTGCGCATCCCGCCTTTTGTGAGGGAGGGCAGCAAAATACGCCTGAAAGGCCAGGGCGCGCAGGGGTCGGCCGGGGGCAGCCAGGGAGACCTCCTGCTGACAGTCCGCATCCAGCCGGATGCCGGCTTTGCCATCAGCGGCAGCAACCTGGAGACGGCGGTGCGCATCACGCCCCAGCAGGCCGTGCTGGGCGACAGTGTCTCTGTCCCCACCCTGGATGGCACCCTCATGGTGACCATCCCCCCCATGATGCACAGCGGCCGCAAGCTGCGACTGAGGAGCAAGGGGTGGCAGGATAAAGACGGGCTGCGGGGCGACCTGTATGTCACAGTCGCCATCGATATCCCCGCCACCCTGGACGAGGGACAGCTTGAATTGTATAAACGCCTGGCAGAGCTTGAAAAGGAGGCGGACAGGGCATGAGATACGCCATACAGATCTACCGCAGCAGCGGCGAATATTTATATGAGGATGGCTGGATTTTGGCAGAAGAGCTGCATTATTCACCCCTGATTCTCAGGCGGCTGGCCGCCCTGGGCGCCATCGAGCCCAGCGGGGGCAGGTTATCCCCCTGGGACGTGCAAAAAGTTGACAAGATCCTGCGGCTGCGCCGCTGCCTTGGCGTCAACCTCTCAGCTGCGGTGATTATCGAAGAACTGATGGAGCGCCTTGATGACATGGAGCAGGAAATCAGCCGCGGCAGCAGGCAGGGCCCCCGTGCGCCATTTTAAGCGGGCAGTGGATGCTGTCCCAAAAGGTGCTTCCCTTTGGAATCACCTTTTTTCATGGCGCTAGTCCGGGCAAGGGTTGTATTTGCCTGGGGGTGGCGATGCCGGCATGACATGGTGTATCAGGCAGCTGACCAGGCGCACCGCTGTCGCCTAACCCCCCAAACCCTGCGCTCGCCCGCAGCGCATGAGCGGCCGGCATTTTGATGCGCGGCGCGAACGACAGCTGGAGGAAAAACCATCATGAAAAAAAAGCCAACACGCGCAAGGGCCATGGCGCTGAGCCTGGTTTTGCTCTTTATCTTTTCATTTTTTCCCTTCGCGCAAGCCGCCTCCCTGGCGCAGGGCGACCGGGGGCCCACGGTGAAAGATTTGAAAATCCGCCTCTTTGACCTGGGCTATTTGCGAACGGTCAAAGACGCCGACGAGCGCTACAGCGCGCAAATCAAAGACCTGATGGCCCAGTTTCAGGCGGCCAACGGCCTGCCGGTCACCGGCATCGCAGACCCATTGACCCTTGAGCGGGTGTACTCAGACAGTGCCATCAAAGCGCCCCTGCCGCCCAACCGGCCCCTGTATAACATAGAACCTGATGCCCGCCCGGCCCTTGACCCGGAGGTATTACCGCCCCTTGACATCAAAGGATACCTCGCAGGCGGTGACCCCTTTGTCTATCAGGACCGTGAGGCGGGGCTGTGGTTTTATCTGTCGCAGCGCATAAAGGTGAGCATCACCCGCTTTTACCAGACCCAGGGCCAGATCGAGTGGTTTGAAGTGTATGTAAGCTACCGCGATGAGGGCAAGCCTTTCAGTATCGCCTCCGCCAGAGAGGGTGCCGCTCGCGAATCTCCCCTCAAACTGGCAGAGGAGGCAGCCGCCATCGTCGCCATCAACGATGATTTTTACCACTACCGCGTCAACAAAGGGCTGCGCACCGGCATCGTGGTGCGCCAAAGCCAGGCAATGACAAACAGCACCTACAAACAGAACCGCTCGCGTATCCCCTCGCTGGAAGTGATGGCGCTGTTTGAAGACGGCACCCTCAAGACCTTTGCCTCGGATGCCCATACCGCCCAGGGATACATCGATATGGGCGTCACGGATACCTGGGCCTTTGGCCCGGCCCTGGTGCAGGAAGGTGAGGTGCCACGCTACTTCTACTCCAAAGATTATCGCAGCTACATCGACCCTCGCAGCGCGATTGGCATGATTGATGAAGGAGTTTACTGCGCCCTGGTGATTACCGGCCGCAAAGAGGGCAGCCGCGGCGCAGCCTTTGGCTGGATGGCCGAAAAAATGGCGGCCATGGGGGCCCGAGAAGCGCTCAACCTCGACGGCGGCGGCTCATCCACCCTTGTCTTTATGGGTGAGATGCTCAACAAATCCGCCAGTCACCAGACCAGCCGCTCGGTCTCCGGGCTGATTGGGTTTAAGTAAAGCGCTGCGCTGCCTTTATTTCCTAATCTTGAAAATGTTTGCACATCATCTGATATTCTCTTTTAAAAATATCCTTAACACCGGTTTATCCGGGTAAATATAGAATACACCCCTTAACTATCCGCAATCAGGCCAGTGAGAGCGGATGGTTAAGGCGGTGGTTTGCTGCACATTATTTAAGTTTCATGGACACAGGAACAGGAGTGAACATCAATGAAACTAAAAGATAAAATCGCTATCGTCACCGGCGCCAGCTCGGGCATTGGCAGACAAATTGCCCTTGAGCTTGCCAAAGAGGGCGCAAAGATCGCTGTCATCGATTTAACCAAAGAGGGCGGCGACAAAACACTCAGCCAAATCAAGGAACAGGGCGGAGGGGGCATCGCACTGGCAGCTGATGTCTCCCAGGCCAAAGCACTCAAAGACGCCATCTCCAAAGTTATCCGGGAGTATGGGAAAATCGATATCCTCGTCAACAGTGCAGGCATATTCGATGGCCCGGAAACATTTCTGACAACTGACGAGGAAACCTTCGACAAGATCATCGGCGTCAATCTCAGGGGTGTATTTCTGGGCACCAAATATGTGCTTGAAAACATGATCCAGCATCATAGCGGGGTCATTATCAACATCGCTTCGGTCGCTGGATTACGCGGCGGGCTGGCCAGCCCATCCTATACCGCCTCCAAGCATGGCATCATCGGCCTGACAAAAGATACAGCCGCCGTCTACGGGGCCGACGGCATCAGAGCCATCGCGCTTTGCCCCGGGATGATTCAAACGGCGATGACGCAGGACTTGCTGGCAGAGCCTTCGGCACAAACACAGGCCATCATCGGCAGTATTCCCCTAAAGCGCGTGGGCCAGCCTGAGGAAATAGGAAAACTCGTCGCTTTTCTGGTCTCTGACCAGGCGCCCTATATCACAGGCACGACCATCGTCATCGATGGCGGCATGATCATTTAACCAACCCCCTTTATCTGACCGCCGACATATGAATCCAGAGAAGGATTCAGAGAGGTTATATATATATGAGCAATCACAAAGATACATCCGCATCCCCGGGGGGAGCTCCCATTGAGCTGACCCTTGAGGAGCTGGCAAAGTTTGACGGCAAGGACGGCCGGCCTGCCTATGTCGCCGTGCATGACAAAATCTATGACATGAGCGATTCGGATTCCTGGTATGATGGCGAGCACTATGGCTACGAAGCCGGCAATGATTTGACTGATATCATTGAAAACGAATCCCCCCACGGCGTATCCGAGCTTGAAAATGTCCCCGAAATAGGCAGGATTGTACAGAGATAGCAAGCCCGTACAGGCAAGCTGCCGATACCTTATCGCTTTATCAATAGAGGGCATCAGCCGACTCGAAACATCACCGCGATTGATATCAATCCCAACATCCCGCAAGCATGCCGCAACTGGGCATGCTTGCTTTATTCTATTGCCATCTTTATAGATTAACTTTACACTTGAACAATCAACCAATCATTCAAAAGTGATTGACGCGGAGGTTATAATGAAAAAAACTTTGAAAATGACCAAGTGGCTCCTGCTCATTACCGGTGTTTTGGTGACTGTGCTGGGCATCAGCATGCTGTTTACGCCCTTTGAGAACATCGTCTCCCTGGCCATCCTCATCGGCATCGTGATGCTGATATCAGGCATTTCCGAACTGGTATCATTTTTTGTGGTCGACCGGGAATACCGCTCGGGGTGGATCCTCGCCAGCGGTGCCATCTCCTTGCTGTTTGGTATCTGGATGATGTTTGGCAAGGGCCTGCCTTCGGTCGCCATCATGATTCCCTTTGTCTTCGCGGGCTGGGTTATCGCAGCGGGTGTCACCCGTGCCATCGGCGCTTTCTCTCTCAAATCCGCAGGCGTCAGAAACTGGGGATGGCTGCTGGTGCTTGGCATTCTCAACGCTGTCATGGGCGTTTTCCTGATGTACTCCCCCTGGCTGTCAGCGCTGCTGGTTTCAAACCTCATCGCCTTTGCCTTTATCTCCCACGGCATCAACAGCATCGCTGGATTTTTCAGCATGAACAGGGTGGGAAAGTTCTTTCGCAGCTTAGATAAATAAAGCGCGCTGCCTTGATTTGACCTGTCTGTCAGAATTGAGTAAAACACAATAGAGAAGAAGCCGGGCGCGCGCGCGGCTTCTTCTTTACAATCGTGATGAAAGTTGGTGATTACTTGCGCAGGGTCAGGGTCAATTCGACCTTTTTCTCCAGGCTGTCAGCAATGGCACCCAGAATATCGCCATGCGGATCCTGGAGTGACATGGTTGCGGTGGCGGTAACATCGGCCAGCATGGCCTTGTCTTCGTCGCTCAGGGCATCGTACTTGGCCTTATCCTCTTCATTGGTGCTGCCATCTTTGAGGGGACGGCCATTGCGGTCTGAGGTATACAAGGCGAACCATTCTTCCACTTCCTGAATGGTCTTGCCCACAAAGAGCTGCTCGAAGGTATTCATCTGGTTGGTCCAGGTGCCGGTGGTCATCCTGTAGCTGTCGCCGCGCTCGCGCTTGGTCATCCAGTCTGCAATTTCTTCCAGGTAGCTTTCATTGGTGGGCTCAACCATGCTGTCAGCCTTGCCATCGTGGTTGCTGTCATAGTTATAGCCGCCCTGCCCAGGATAACCCGAGAAATGGGGCATGCCGTCACCATCATAGTTGGGGGTAGCAACTTCCAAAATATCTACATGAACCTGCGTGATGCGGTCATCAGCATCAAACAGGGTGGAGGCATACACCTGGTTGAATGAAAACACCGGGACGCCCTTGTCATCAGCCCCCGGCCCAATGCGGCCAACGAAATTAAAACCAAGGCCGGCGGCTGAGGCATCCATTTTCACGGGCAGCCGGTTTTCATAAGCATTCTTCAAAGCGGAAAGAATGTTGCCGTGGCTGTCATTGAGCGACATGGTAGCGGTGGCGGTAACATCAGCCAGCATGGTTTTGTCTTCATCGCTTAAGGCATCGTACTTGGCTTTATCAGTTTCATCACTGCTGCCATCCTTGAGGGGGCGGCCATTGCGGTCGGAGGTATAGCTGGCGAACCAATCTTCTACTTCCTCAACCGTTTTGCCAACAAACAGCTGCTCAAAGGCATTCATCTGATCAGACCAGGTGCCGGTATTCATCCTATAGCTGTCGCCGCGCTCGCGCTTGGTCATCCAGCCTGCAATTTCTTC
>JAAZEI010000152.1 GCA_012512355.1 Clostridiales bacterium
CACTTGACCAGAGAAATCAGTCAGTATTCTGTCAATTTCCTGCTGCTCTTTGAGCGCCCATTGTTTTAATTCGTTGCCAGTTTCAACTACCGCCATAGGTTCAATAAAAATCGTAGCGCCCGTTGAGGATTGATCATGAACAAGGCCTGGAATATTTTGTTTATATTCCTGTTTAACTGGAATAACATACCTTCCATTCCTGATTGTGACAATTGGCTCTTGAAGATATTTAGAAAAAGAAGAGCTTTGAGTAAGTGACCTCAGTTTCTCTTTAATGCGGTCATTACAAAGACGCATCTGTCTTCTGATAGATGCCAGTTGGTGGCTTGCATTATCAGCCATTTCTTCTTCTGATATGATGGCGTCCTTGATAGCTCGCTCCAAATGAAAATTCGTGATTAAAGCAGATGCTAAACTTAGTAGTATTGGTGTTTTATCATTATCATTTTCAAGTGCGCTTTTGGCAGCGCTGGATGCTCTTAAAAGGTCGGCGATATCAAGCAAAGCCCTGGGGGATAGGGTAGAGCCTTTCATGGCTAGGTTTATCCAAGGACGCATGTCTTTGAATTCCCGCAGAGGATGCTCACCACGAAAAGTGAGTATTACGAGCGCCTCTTGAGTTTCTTCCTGAGCGTCGGTAGCTTGTTGAAGATTGTTGTAAGGCAAAAGAGCGCGACACGCATTGCTGCCTGGCTCTGTTAAGGCAAAAGATGCCATTTGTTCTCTAATTTTTATAAATTCGAGGACCCTTAAGGCTTTTTCTTGCATTGGGTTCATCTCAAGAACTCCCATAAACTACACAACTCCTTTATCAAATCTACCTGCAAAAAGTGGCGCTGGGAGTTTCGGCGATGGATTTATCCCCTTTAATAAAGAAGCATAATAATGCAATACTTCAAGAATTTTTGTATCTTCTTCAGTTGTAAAGTTTAATAGCCACTGCTTGCCAAAAGATTTTTTTGATAAATTTAAAGGGGTATGAAATAATAAGGTATTAAGGCACCCTTCAGATAGTCGTGTGGGAAATAGCGGAAAATCTGCATTCATTCTGTCTTTGAGACTCTGGCCCCTTGTTCCCTGATTTGCATCACACAACCTACAGGATGTTTGACTGCCAAATAGCCCACGGTAACTGCGTTCGGGGCAATGATTCAATGTCATTACTTCAGTACGCCCATAAACCGGCAATATCATTGGTATTCTTTCATTAGCTAATGACTGTACTTCGTTTTTCGAAAGCTCGTGACTGGCCACAGTGGCTTTACAGCCCCTATCTCTGATCCAATTTATACTTTCAGTATTCCAGACCGGGATGCCATTACCGGCAATCATGTTTTTTGAAACTGATGGATTGAGATGGCTTATATTATCCGCATAAATACCTATGTTTAATTTTGAAGCTACTCCCTGGAGCATATTCAAAGTAGTATCGCTTAATTGCTTGGGGAAATATATGTAATCATCCCTGTCAAGATTCATACAGTTTTCTATAAAATCAGGAGAGGTATAGTCTTGAGGGGCATAAATAAAATGGACAGGACCCACGCGTCTCAGTTCTTGAATTAATTCAATTCGATGACTCTTGATATAAAGCGCTTCTTCAGCATTAAAAGCAACTTGATATATGTCTGGATTCGAGGGCAGAGCAGCATCCCTCTGATAAGAACTAATGATTGATTCTTCCATCTTAAGCAGTGCGTTTCGCCTTAAAGCATTAATTGAGGATACACTCAAAAAGCAATCACCGAACGTAGTTAGCTCAAAATTATCAACCAAAAAAGGGCTGTCACCAGTTTTCTGTATAGCGCGAATTGTGCTGTCTCTTGACATGGGCTGAGACTGCGCGGTTTGAACTATATCTCCTTTAACACTGATTGTTACGCCATTGCGTGTTAAAGTGAGCTGCGCAGCATGATCTGGTCGAACATTTAAGGAGGCGTTTATGTGCAGTTTCTCATTAGGCTTAAGTGAGTTTTTCTCCGTTTTCAAAACAAGGTTCGCGTCAACGAGTTTGAAAACCCTGTCACCGGGTTTCGCTTTTTTGTAATGACGAATGATTGCTGTATCACCAGTCGTTTGTTGGGGGCCTGAATAGATCATCTCCTGGTCAATAAATCCTCGGATTTGAAGCTGATCACCTTTTGTGAGATTTGTTGAAAGCTTGACCATGCTCAAAAAGACATTCTCTGTTTGTTTTGATGACAGGACAATACCCAAAGGTAAACCATCATGAGATACACGTTCAGGATTAATAATATCTGCATCAGGTTGACCAAATACCCAGCCTTGGCTGAAGCCGCCACGATTGAAAGATTGCAGGAGCGCTTGCTTGTCAGAAATTATAACAGGTTGATGATTTCCTTCATAAAACTGATCTATTGCTTTGCGATAAATTTTAGTTACAGTGGCCACGTAATCCTGACTTTTTAGCCTGCCTTCAATTTTAAGGCTTGTCACACCAGCTTGTATCAAATCTGGAATTCGGTCAATCAAAGCTATGTCTCTTGGAGATAACCAGGCTCCTTTTTTCCCTCGGTATTCATATAGCAATCTGCAAGGTTGAGCGCATCTTCCTCGATTTCCACTTCTTCCACCAATTTGCGATGATAAGAGACACTGGCCGCTTACCGATATGCATAATGCGCCATGAACAAAAACTTCTGTTTCGATGCCACTGGCAGCAACATCGCCAATCATCTGTATATTGCATTCTCTTGCAAGGACAACTCGGTTCACACCATGATTTATAAGTGTTTTTGCTCCGGAAACATTATGAATGCTCATTTGTGTACTGGCATGAACTGGAAGCTGCGGAAGATGTTGCTTGATAAGTCTCAGCAAGCCTAAATCTTGAATGATGACAGCATCAGCATTCAAGCCGTTCAAGTATGCAAGCATGAGTTTTGCTTCATCTAGCTCATCTTGCTTGATCAGTGTATTAAAGGCGACATAGACTCTTTTGCCAAATAGATGAGCAGTACGAATCGCTGTATGTAATGATTCGTCATCAAATCCCGCGCTTGAGCGGGCACCAAATCGACTTGCCCCTAAATATACTGCATCTGCGCCATGATTAATGGCAGCATAAAAACAACTCATATCCCCGACAGGCGCTAAGAGTTCAACTCGTTTTTCATTCATTGGCTTTAAAATTTGCTTCATTTAATTCTCTGCGTAAACGCGTGTTGTCATCTTGAGAAGTGATTAAATCATCCGCCAGCGAAAGTGCGGTTAAAATCGTCATGGAATGAAAATCCTTGAAAGAAGAGGCTGAGGTCAGATCCCTCAGCCTACTATTAAGCAGCAATACAATTCTCTTAACATGAGTATCGGAGTGAGATGTTAACAAAGAATAGCGCTTACCGGCAATGTAAACGATATGTTTATGCTTCTCCACCATAAATGTCCTTACAATTTTTGGAAGCTGTAATCTTGATTTTCAGTATCCACGACTATTGTTTCAATAACCTGAGGCTCAACTGGTTTATCATTATGATGATCTCTCTGAACATTGACTATTTGATCAGCGATTTCCATACCCTTTAGAATTTTTCCGAATGCTGCATATTTTCCGTCTAAGTGAGGAGAATCGCTCGTCATAATAAAAAACTGTGATCCAGCAGAATCACTCCTGGAGCTTCTGGCCATACTCAAGACACCCCGGCTATGCTTTAAATTATTCTCAATGCCGTTTTGCGCAAACTCACCTTTGATATAATAACCGGGTCCACCAATGCCTGTACCGGAGGGACAGCCCCCTTGAATCATAAAACCGGGGATTACCCTATGGAATATTAAGTTATTATAAAAACCACTGTTAGCCAGAGAGACAAAATTACCAACAGATTGAGGTGCAATTTCCGGATACAGTTCGCCTTCTATCAGGTCGCCTGATTGCATTTTAATTTTAAATTTTGGGTGAAAAACCTTGCTCATTTACATCCTCCTAAAAGTCAATATTTCAGTTATAATCATAGTTGAGTAAACACTAATTGTCAATTTAAACAAGCGTTTTGACTTTGATATAGTTATTAAAAAACTAGGAACATATAAAAAAATAAAATGATTCATCTGATAAGAATCATGAATGAAAACTATTTCTAAATTTACATTGACTAAAGCATCCTCATATGCTACTATTGCACGCGCTGGCAACTGCATGGAGAGTTGGCTGAGTGGTCTAAGGCGCACGATTGGAAATCGTGTGTGGGGTAATACCTCACCTAGGGTTCAAATCCCTAACTCTCCGCCAAAAGCTGTTACATTTGTGAATGTAACAGCTTACTTATTATTAAAGAGGTATCTTTTTACCAAGACTTCTCAATTGTATTTATTGGTGATGTAAAAAATGGATTAAATATTGACAATGTACTTAATGGCATTTATAATGTAGTGAGGTCAAGGAGGAGGTAGAGTTTAATTTGGATTCAGTATTATTTTACACATCGCAGCCAAAGTCTGATCAGCCATTCAGCGTAGAAGGTCATCATACACCTGATGAATTAGCGAAATCAAGCGGCGTATGGATTTCAGCTGCAGGAGCTTCCATGTTTTCAGAAGGTTCTCATCAGTTAAAAGAGGTGGACTGCTGGCTATGGATAGCTGCACAAAACGGTACGTTTACTTTATCTAATGATGATTTCAGCATACAGTTAAAAGGGAAAGAAAGCTGTATGATTCCACCTAATACAAAAGGACTTCAATTAGTGTCAGAACAGGAAACCCGAATGCTCTGGTTGATGGTTGAAGGTCCTTTATCTACATTGTTTTTACAAAAAATGGGGGCCTTGCCGCGCAGAGCAATGAAACAAGGAGCATTGCCTTCTCAGCTGAAGTTGGCAAAACACATTGTGCAGGCTACGGTGAGAGTTAGCGCAGCCCAAGAAGCATCATCTGCTCAGTTGCAGCAATTGCTGTGGGCGATGCTCGCATCCCACAGCGGTCAACCGGTCGCGATGGATGCGGTTCTTTCTCATGAAATTGCCAAAGTAATTGACGCCATGCGCAAAAACCAATATAAAGACAGCTTCACACTGAGTGACATGGCGAACCTGAGCCGAATGCCAGTTGAAACATTCCGTAAACGATTTGTCTCCGAAGTAGGCATGCCTCCTCAGAGCTATCAGTTGTTTTGCAAGATGGAGAGAGCAAAAACACTTTTAAAAGGAGGAAGCACGGTCCGACAGGCAGGAGTTGATGTCGGCATGAGTGATCCCTATCATTTTTCCAAGACGTTTAAGAACATTGTCGGGATGAGTCCTTCTTCATATAGCAAGACTGCTCAGCAAGCTTAATGCCCAAATTTGACATGCTGTCTCAGGAAGAGCTTATGGAAATGAGCCCCTTACAGCTAGCCTATATTGGTGACTCTGTTTATGATTTAATGGTTAGAAGTAGTTTGTTAAAAAACAAAAGCAAACTTCGATTAATCCATCTAAGTGTTACGGGTAAAGTTAATGCAGTTGCTCAGGCACGAACACTGCATAAATTGATACCTCATTTATCAGAAGAAGAGCTTGAGTATGTTCGTAGGGGCCGCAATGCGCATTCCCGTCATCCTGTGCCCAAGAGCGCTACTTCTGCTGATTATTCTGCAGCGACCGGTTTTGAAACTTTGTTTGGATACTTGTATGTTCGGGGAAGAGAAGATCGTTTGAAAGAACTTTACGCATTGACGGAAATAGATTAAATAAGCAAGTATTTGCTTTCACTCTCTTCATCAACCAAGTTATACCAGAAATACTCCATATATTCCCATCCGTAACATATAGAATAGAGGAAAACCCATTGGCATTTTATAAAAAATTCACACCTAAAAAAAACCCTAAAATAAGCTATGGTCAGGAAGGCGGAAGAAAATTCGGCAAATATCGTCAAGACAACACAAAAGGCGATTCCAGTGAAGCACCTCGCGATAATTACCGTTCTAATCAAACACGTTCAAGCGGCTACAATCAATCGGGAGCTTATAACAAACCTGGCAATCAAAATGACCGCGGATACGAGAGAAATAGTCAGAGGCCAGGGGAAATGTCCTCTTTTTCAAGCTCATCACAACCTCGAAAATTCCGGGGTTACAAGGATAATGCATCATATTCTGGTGATAAACGATACGATGATAACAGGAGTTTTTCGTCACCCGAAAACAGAGGCACTTCCGGCCGTCCTATTCAGAACAAGAGCTTTACACAGGGACAAAACAGGGGTCCCTATGGAAAACCTGCAGACAATAGGGGTGGTTCATCAGGTGAATATCGCAGCTCATACGGCAAACCGCCTGTTGACAGGCGTTCTACACCCACCCAAAACAGAGGTCCATATGGAAAGCCCGCAGGCAATAGGGGCGGTTCATCTGATGAATATCGCGGTTCATACGGCAAACCGGCTGTTGACAGACGTTTCACATCCACCCAAAGCAGAGGTCCGTATGGAAGACCCGCAGACAATAGGAGCAGCTCCTCTGGCGAATACCGCGGAAAATATGGGAAACCGACTGATGACAGACGAACATTTCCTAATCAAAACAGAGGTCCGTATGGAAAACCGGCGGAAAAAAGAAACGATTTTCACATGCAGAGTACAGATGCGCAGCCCTACCCAATAGATCAGAATGATC
>JAAZEI010000153.1 GCA_012512355.1 Clostridiales bacterium
ATAATGAGATTGAACGAATTGTTCAAATACTTTCCCGCCGCACAAAGAACAATCCAGTCCTTATTGGTGAGCCTGGAGTGGGTAAGAGCGCAGTGGCTGAAGGTCTGGCGCAAAGAATTGTATCAGGTGATATTCCGGAAATGCTGCAGGATAAAAGAATGATTTCATTGGATATTGGCAGCTTGATAGCCGGAACGAAATATCGCGGAGAATTTGAAGAACGCATGAAAGGTATCATTGATGAACTTCGCGAAGATAATTCAATTATATTATTCATTGATGAACTTCAAAATATCGTTGGCGCTGGCAAAGCAGAGGGCAGCATAGATGCCGCAGGCATTCTTAAACCCGCGCTGGCTCGGGGAGAACTGCAGTGTATAGGAGCCACTACTTTGGCTGATTACCGCAAACACATTGAAAAAGATGCTGCGCTTTCGCGTAGGTTCCAGCCTGTCAACATCAATCAGCCGAGTCTGGAAGAATCTTTGGCTATCCTCAAAGGGCTGCGAAGCAGGTATGAGGATCACCACCATGTTATGTTAACAGATGAATCGCTTGAAGCGGCAGTGCAGCTTTCGAGCCGTTATATCAGTGACCGCTTCCTGCCTGATAAAGCAGTTGACCTCATGGATGAGGCAGCTTCCCGAGTACGGATTCGTAATTTCTCATCCAAGCTTGATTTGAGCATGCAGGAAGAATCTCTTGCAAATCTCAAACAACAGAAGCTAGATGCGATTGAAAAACAAAACTATGAACTGGCGGCAGATTTTAGAGATCAGGAGCGTAAGCTTCGTCAGGATATAGAAGACAAGCGCAGCGATTGGACAAAGAAAAGGTCGGAATCAAAACCAGAAGTAGTGGAAGAAGATATTGCACAAGTGGTAGCGTCATGGACGGGAATCCCGGTTCAGCGGATGACCATGGCAGAAGGTGAAAAACTTCTAAAGCTAGAAGACACTTTGCACATTCGTATGATTGGGCAGAATGAAGCAGTCAGCGCAGTCAGCCGGTCAATTCGCAGATCTCGTGCCGGTCTTCAGGACCCCAAAAGGCCCATAGGTTCCTTTATCTTCCTTGGTCCAACAGGTGTAGGAAAGACAGAACTTTGCCGCGCGTTGGGCGAAGCGATGTTTGGTGATGAAGATGCCTTGATTCGTCTTGATATGAGCGAATACATGGAAAAACATACAGTCTCTCGCATGGTTGGCTCGCCTCCTGGCTATGTTGGTTTTGAAGAGGGAGGACAGCTTACCGAAGCAGTCCGTAGAAAACCCTATAGTGTAGTGCTGTTTGATGAGATTGAAAAAGCACACCCTGATGTATTCAATATGCTGCTGCAGATTCTTGAAGATGGGAGACTTACGGATAACGTCGGACGAGTCACCAGCTTTAAAAATAGCATCATCGTAATGACAAGCAATGCAGGCGCTGAGCGCATTATCGGCGGAAAGTCTATGGGCTTTGGCACGGATGATAATTTGCCGTTGGCTTATGACGAAATGCAAACACGCGTTCTTGATGAAGTAAAAAGACTTTTCAGACCTGAATTCATTAACAGGGTAGACGAACTGATTGTTTTCCATCCACTGTCTCAAACCCATATCCACAGCATTGCAAAGCTCATGGTAGACCAGGTGACCAAACGGCTGTATGAGAATTCGCAAGTAACACTGGAACTTGACGATGAAGCGATTGATAAGCTGGCGAAAGATGGCTATGATCCTCAGTATGGTGCGCGCCCCTTGCGCAGAGCAATTCAACGCCAGATCGAAGACGCGTTGAGTGAAGAAGTTATATCTGGTCAGATGAAAGCCGGAGATAGCGTGAAAGCTACCGTCAAAGATGATAAGCTTGTTTTTACAAAAGTATTTGATGAACAAAACACTAAATCTATCGAAGCATCCGTTAATACTTAACATGAACAATTCAAAAGCTCCAAGACGAAAGTCTTGGAGCTTTTTTAACTTTGCTTGACCTTATATACCTCCAACCTTATAATGATTCTGTTTGAAACGGAGGGAAGCCATATGACAGAACAAGAGACTTTTTATGTAACAACCCCTATTTATTATCCCAGTGGCCATATGCATATCGGTCATACTTATACAACGGTTGCGGCAGATACGATCACAAGATTCAAAAAAATGACTGGTTTCAAAACCTATTTTTTGACCGGTACAGATGAACACGGTCAAAAAATTGAGCGCAGTGCAAAACAGGCAGGCCTTGAACCAAAAGAATATATTGATGGCATTGTCGAGGAAACGAAAGCTTTGTGGAAGCTTATGAACATAGAATATGATGACTTCATCAGAACCACAGATGAGCGACATATCAAAACGGTTCAGTTGATTTTCCGTAAACTCTTTGAACAGGGAGACATTTATAAAGGCAGTTATGAAGGTCAATATTGCACACAGTGTGAAGCGTTTTGGACATCGTCACAAATCTTAGACGGCAACCTTTGCCCGGATTGCAAACGATCTACCGAATTAGTTGAAGAAGAAAGCTATTTCTTTCGCATGAGCAAATATCAGGATTGGCTAATTGAATATATCAGAAGCCATCCTGACTTTATTCAGCCTCCCAGCCGAGCCAATGAGATGCTGCAGAATTTTCTGCTGCCAGGTCTCCAGGATTTATCTGTTAGCCGAACAACCTTTACCTGGGGTATCCCGGTAGACTTTGATCCCAAGCACGTAATCTATGTGTGGATTGATGCTCTGTCAAATTATATCAGCGCGCTTGGTTATGGAACAGATCAAGATGATTTATTTCAAGAGTTTTGGCCGGCTCAGGTGCATTTGGTTGGCAAAGAGATTATGCGATTTCATACCATTTATTGGCCTATTTTGCTTCATGCTCTTGGATTGCCGCTTCCCAAACAGATCTTTGGACACGGATGGTTACTGTTTGGCTCAGATAAAATGAGTAAATCAAAAGGCAATGTAGTTTATTCGCAGCCAATTATAGAGCGTTACGGTGCAGATGCACTGCGGTACTATCTGATGCGTGAAATGACTTTTGGTATGGATGGCAACTATACCAATGAGGCATTTTTGACGCGGACCAATGCTGATCTGGCCAACGATCTGGGAAATCTAGTCAGCAGAACTGTCGCGATGGTTGAGAAATACTTTGATGGCATTGTTCCCATCCCCAGTGAGTATCTTGAAGTTGATCTTGAACTTATAGAGGTTGCCAAGAAGTTGCCTATGCAATTCGAAAGAGAAATGAATGACTTGCAATTCTCGAATGCGCTTCAGGAAATTTGGAAACTGATAGCTGCCTGCAATCGCTATATAGATATGACCCAGCCATGGATATTGGGACGTGAAGATAGCGGGAAAAGCAGATTATCAACAGTTCTATATGTGTTATCTGAGTGTATCCGTTTTGTTGCAGTTTGTATTGGACCGGTTATGCCGGGCACTCCTCAAAGAATATATGAACAGCTTGGCTTAGATGATTTGATGTTTAAAACATGGAATTCACTTCATAGTTTTGGTTTGTTGCCCTCAGGCATCAAAGTAAAAAAGGGAGAGGCTTTGTTTCCAAGGGCAGATATTACTAAGGAACTTGAAGCACTAGCTCAAGGACAGGAAGATAAACCTATCAAACCACAGACGGAGGTTGAAGAATCACTTCCTACAGTAAAGCCCATTATTGGCATTGATGAATTTGAAAAGTTGGATTTACGGGTTGCGAAAGTGATTTCTTGCGAAGAGGTACCCAAAAGCGATAGACTTCTGAAGTTTTTACTGCAGTTAGGAGATGAAACGAGGACGGTTGTATCCGGTATCGCGAAATTTTACGACTCAGAAAATCTCGTCGGTAAAAATGTTGTCTTACTGGCCAATCTTGCGCCCAGAAAAATAAGGGGCATCATGTCAGAAGGTATGATTCTCAGTGCTGCAACACATGAAGATACAGCTCTTGTACTCTTGTCGACTCAAGGTGACATCACTCCCGGTTCCAGGATTAGCTGATGCGTTTGTTTGATTCTCATTGCCACTTGGATGATCCAAAGTTTGATGATGACCGTCATGAACTCATCCGGAGTTTACCTGATCAAGGGCTGGCATATTGCCTGACTGTGGGCAGTAATATTACTTCTTCAGAAAACAGTTTGCAATTAGCTCAGGAGTATGACTTTATTTATGCGGGTGCCGGAGTTCACCCACATGAAGCAGA
>JAAZEI010000154.1 GCA_012512355.1 Clostridiales bacterium
GCACCCCATGGCGCGCGCCGTCGCCAATGCCCGCTACGTTTGATACCGGCACGCCGATCACCAGCGCACCCGGGCAGCCAAGGACGAGGATGGTGATGGCCAGCTCCACATTGCGCGAGAAGAACCAGACCACAAGCGACAGGAGCAGGACGACGGGGGTATAGTACTTGGAAAACTTGTTGATGAAGCGCTCCGCCTCGGATTTGGAATCCTGCGCTTCTTCCACCAGTTCGATGATTTTGCCAAAGGTGGTGTCTTCGCCCACGCGGTCGGCCACGATTTGCAGGGTGCCGTTTTCCAGGATGGTACCGGCATAGACGCCCGCATCCTTCTTTTTACCCACAGCGACGGATTCACCGGTGATACTGGCCTGATTGACATGGCCCTCGCCAGTGAGCACCCGGCCGTCAACAGGTATCTTGGCACCCGTTTTCACCAGCAGGATATCGCCTATATCCACTTCATCCACATCCACTTCTTCAAACTCGCCATTTTCCATCCGCTTCAGGGCGCTGTCGGGCGCCATCGCAACGAGCTCCCTGATGGCAGAGCGCGTTTTGTTGAGGGTGCGCTGCTCCAGGAATGCACCAAACAAAAACAGGAAGGTGACGATGGCGGATTCTTCGAGATTTTTGATTAAAAACGCGCCGATGACGGCGATGGTCACCAGCACATCGATGCTGACCACTTTGACCCGCAGCGATTGATAGGCCTGGATGGCAATGGGGGCCAAACCCAATACAGAGGCGATGCCAAAGGCCGCTATCGCCAATATTTCATTGTGGAAGACCAACTCGCTCACAAAACCGATGACGATGAGGATGCCGCCCATCAAGGTGATGTGATTCTTGCGGCCGAGGATAAACTTTTGTATGCGCACGTCTGTCAATATCTCCCTGTCATGAATTATTTAGGCCTGGTAGGCCCGGTCCAGGTCTGCCAGCATGCTGTAGACTGCCTCATAGCTCTCGCATACGTCGCCGGGCACGGTGTAATCCGCGGTGATGTCACGCAGCTTGGCAAACTCCGCATCCAGGTCGGGCACTCCTCTGCCTGCTTCTTTTGTCTTCGCGCTGATGGCATCAAATAAAGCCTTCACCTGGTGAAACTCGGGGTGATGCTCCCCATGCACCCGCGCCACGACCGGCACATACAGGTTTAAGGTTTTGAGATGTTTCCTCATGGTTTGTTTAAAGCTTAATTGTTCTGACATGTTTTCTCCCTCATCGCAAATCGCGTACTGTATCACCATTATATCATGATTTAATCAATAATAAGTTGATTGTAATCAAGATTTGAATCCATGGAATGAAGGTTTTCTGATTCTTTATTCTATTGACAAGTTACCCATTGATCTGCATGGCGCGGCTGCTCATCATTATGAAAAAAGCGAGGATGAAGCTTGCGGCACAACAGCAGGTAAGACTGTGACCTCCTGCGACTTCTAACTGATGTTTTGCTCTGGCGGGGAAGTATCCCCAGGGCTTATTTGCGGCGGCATCTGCAAGTTTTTGAGCCTGAGGAATCATATTGCCTGACTTGTCATAATCCTGGTTCCAAGGTTCCAGGATTTTCCTAAATGGTACAAATAGATGATATCTCTGTAAAATGTTGTCAAAAACACCCTTTTTAATTATAAGGGATATTCTGGGAATCAAGGAACCGGAGGTCAATTTCCCTTATCATGTCTTGTGATTTGGCGGTTCCTATCTCCGGTTCCCAGGCAATTCCCAGATTTATTTTGGGCTGGGAACCGGTTCCCAGCCCTTAGTCCATACTGGGAACCTTCTGGGAACCGTCTCTGGGAACCCGAGCCGATTGAGAGGCATGCAATGCAATCTTGCACTTTGACTATGATATAATGCAGAGAATGTATCGCAAAAGAGGGGCAGGGCATGGCTGGTAAAAAAGATGTAGCAAGCCTAAACGCCAAACAGCGGACCTGGCAGCTTGTTAAGTTCACCTTATTTTCTATTTCAGCGGGGGCGATCCAGGCGGCAAGTTTTGCGCTGCTCACTGAAACGACAGGCTTGCCTTATTGGCCAAGTTATCTCATGGCGCTGCTTTTAAGCGTGGTGTGGAATTTCACTTTCAACCGGCGGTATACCTTTAAATCCACAGCCAATATACCCAAAGCCATGAGCCTGGTGCTGCTGTATTACGCGGTGTTCACGCCGCTGAGCACCTGGTGGGGCGACGCGCTCACCAAAATTGGGTGGAATGAGTATATTGTGCTGGGCGGTACGATGCTCACTAATTTTGTGACGGAATATTTATTTCAAAGCCTGGTGGTTTTCAAAAAGACCATGAACACCAAAACAGTTTCACAATTCAAGGCAAATGGTAAATAAACCTCATGCTGCCATGTCCGAAGGCAGTTTGTTAGTTGCGCTCATGCGGCGGCCACAAGCGTCACCCCTGGGGTCAATTCAAGGCAGCTAAGAGAGCCTTTGTTTAATGGCCGCGTGGATTGTGGTATAATTGGTATACAAAATAATAAAAGGAGGCATCATCATGACCATGCTCGGCGCGGTTGTTTTGCCTCACCCGCCTTTGATTGTTCCGCAGGTGGGAAGAGGCTCCCAGCAGCAGGTTCAAACGACAATAGACGCTTACCGTGAGGCCGCCAAATGGCTCGTCTCTCTGCAGCCCGACACCTTCATCATCCTGTCGCCGCACGCGCAGATGCACCGGGATTTCTTCCAGCTGTCCCCAGGGGACAAGGCGCAGGGAAATTTCGGGCAGTTTGGCGCGGGTGAGATTTCATTTCATATTGACTATGACGCTGCATTGACCCAGAAGATTGCTGACCTGGCTCTGGCCAAAGGACTGCCTGCTGATAACAGGGCGCAGAGAGATCAGTCACTGGACCACGGCACCATGGTGCCGCTGTACTTTTTGCGCGAAGCGGCGGGCGGCAGCCTGCCCTGGCGCTTTGTGCGCATTGGCCTGTCAGGTCTCTGCTTTGAACACCATTACAGATTGGGCATGCTCATTCGCGATGCGGCTGACAAGCTGGGCCGCAAAGTCTGCGTCATCGCCAGCGGTGACCTGTCTCATTACCTTCAGCAGGATGGTCCCTATGGTTTCAGGGAAGCCGGACCTATGTATGACGCGAGGGTAATGGATATCCTCTCCCGCGGCGCCTTTGGCGAATTGCTTGGAATGCCAGAAGGCCTCTGCGAGCAGGCCGGGGAGTGCGGCCAGCGCAGCTTCCTCATCATGGCCGGGTGCTTCGACGGTTTGCAGGTGGCCGCGCGCCAATTGTCCTACGAGGATGTGACCGGCGTAGGGTATGGCGTGGTTCTCTTTGAGCCGGGGGAGAAGGATGAGAGCCGTCGGTTTTTAAAGGCAGCCAATGAGGATTCCCATCTTGCCGGCGCAGATCCCTATGTGGGGCTGGCAAGGCTTTCCTATGAGCATTATGTCCGCCACCGCAAAGCGATCAAACGCCCCGATAATCTGCCCAAGGAGATGACCAGCCTCCGGGCCGGTGTATTCGTTACCCTCAAGACAGGGGGCCGCCTGCGAGGCTGCATCGGGACCATATCGCCAACAACTGCCTGCATTGCGGATGAGATTATTCAGAATGCCATCAGCGCCGCCACAAAGGACCCCCGCTTCAGCCCCCTCAGGCCTGACGAACTATCCCATATCGATTGCTCGGTGGATGTGCTGGAGGAGGCGGAAGACATTGATTCCCAGGCGCTGCTCAACGTGAAGGAATATGGGGTGATTGTATCCAGCGGCCGCCGCAGCGGTCTTTTGCTGCCCAATCTGGAAGGCGTCGACACTGTGGAAGAACAGGTGAGCATCGCAAGGCAGAAGGGCGGTATCGCGCCTGATGAAGCCATCAGGCTCCAGCGCTTCAGGGTGGTGAGGCATATATGAAAACCGTCATTTGTCCGCTGTGCCCGCACCATTGCCGGCTGGGGGAGGGCAAGATTGGCTTGTGCCGCGCCAGGATTGGCCGCGATGGCAAAAGTCAGCCGCTGGGCTTTGGCCAGCTGACCTCCATCTCGCTTGACCCCATTGAAAAAAAGCCGCTGGCCCATTTCCACCCGGGCAGCAATATCCTGTCTGTGGGCAGTTTTGGCTGCAACATGTCCTGCTATTTTTGTCAGAATGAGGAGATAGCCCAAGCCTGCCAGGGGGATGTGCCCACACGCAGCGTATCGCCCCATGCGCTGTGCGCTCAGGCCCAGGCCCTGCAAAATCAGGGCAATATCGGCATTGCCTTCACCTACAACGAGCCGATGCTCAACCCGGAATATATTGGCGATTGTGCCGCCATCCTCAAACCCCTGGGGCTTTATACGGTGGTGGTCACCAATGGCTGCTTCTGCCTGGATGCCGTGGGGGATCTGCTGCCCCAGGTGGATGCCTTCAACATTGACCTCAAGGGTTTTACAGATGCCTGGTACCGGCGCCTGGGCGGCGACCTGGATACTGTGAAGCAGTTTATCAAGGCCGCGCATAAGGTCTCCCATGTGGAGCTGACCACGCTGGTCGTGCCGGGTGAAAATGACAGCGAAGAAGAAATCGACGCGCTCGCTGCCTGGGTGGCTTCCATCGATCCTGATATCGTGCTGCACATGAGCCGCTTTTTCCCGCGCGCTAAGGCCCGGGATAAGGAGGCTACGAACAAGGAGCTATTGCTGCGTTTGTGTGATGTTGCCAGGCGGCATCTCAAACATGTGATGCCAGGGAATATTTAGGATTCGCAAAAGGTGAGCAGCGATTGGATGAGAGGCATCCGGCCGCTGCTCTTATTTGCCCGATTGGAAACATCTCTTTGGAAAAATGAAAGCCGCCGCGAATCTCTTAACTCGCGGCGGCTGTATATCCGGGCTTTTTAGTTTCTTACTGGTTGAGCAGCGCCTTGGCGATGGGCGAATCCGGGCCGATGATGAGGGTCTTGTCATTTCCTGTCATGGTGGCCTTGATGGCATCCAGCGCCAGGGTGAAGTTATAGAAATCTTGTTTTTCGGGGCTGTTGTAAGCTTCCGCCAGGCGCTTCATGTACTCCTGCTCACCGTCAGCTACCAGCTGGGCGGCCGTGGCTGTGGCGTTTGAAACGATGATGTTGACTTGTTTGTCAACATTGTTGCGGATGATGGAGGCCTCGAATTCGCCGTCAGCCACATATTTCTCGGCGATCTGGTTGCGCTCGGAGACCATGCGTGAATAAACTGCCTGCTGGTTGGCCTCGGGCAGATCAAGGCGCTTGATTTTGATGTCCACGATTTCGATGCCGTAGTTTCTGGCGATGGTGGAGACGTTGTTGGAGATGCTGTCATAAATTTTGTTGCGGCCGCTGGCGTCATCCTGGTTGATGATGTCCTTTTGCGCCACGGTGCCCATGATATTTTTGAGGGCGTTGTAGGTTAAGGCATCCAGGCGCTCCTGGGCTCCGCGCAGGCTGCCCAGTGTCTGGTAAAACAGCTTGGGGTCAGAGATCTTCCACAGAACGTAGGAATCGACCGTCATGTTCTGCTTATCGCTGGTGAGCACTTCCGAGGGCTTAATATCATAGAGCATGATGGCCTTGGGATACACACGCTCAGTGTCCAGGAAAGGCACTTTGAGGTAAATGCCGGGCGTGGAGGTTGTCTTGATGATTTTCGCGAAGCGTACAATATTGGCGTACTCATTTTCAGCGACGATGTACACCGAGGACAGCAGTAGGACGACTGCCAAAACAACCGCGATCGCGGCGGCATACAGCATAAATTTCTTTTTCAATTTGTACCTCCTTGCGTGCCGGCCGGCTGTGTTTGGGGAGCCTCAACCATATCGGTAAAGCTCTCGATGGGCAGCAGTTTTTGCACACCGCCCTGGGTGAGATCGATATACAGTTTGACACCCGGCAGGGTGGTGGACAGCGTCTCATAATACATGCGTGAGCGGGTGATGTCCGGGTTAAGTTCGTACTGGGTGTACCTCGCCTCAAACATGGCCACCTGCTGGATGGCCTCGTTGACGCGTTTTTGTTTGAGATATTCGGCGTTCTGGGTCAGCTTGTCCGCGTTGGCGTTGGCGGCAGGCAGTTTGGAGTTTTGGTAGGCGCGGGCTTCATTGATGACGGTTTCCGCGTTTTGCTTGGCGGTTTCCACTGCTTTGAAGGCATAGACCACTTCGTCTGTGGGCGGCTCACTGTCCTGAATTTTGACATCCGTGAGAATCAGCCCGATGTCATATACTTTGAGCAGCTCTGTAATCAGTTCCCGCACCTGCATCTGAATGGCTTCTTTTCCGTCGGTCAGCACCGAGTCAACACCGGTGGAGCCCACCACGTTGCGGATCTGGCTTTGGGACAGGTTGCGCAGGATGATTTCGGGTTCGTAGGAGGAATACAGGTACTTTACTGGGTCTGATACCTTGAATTCTACAAAGAACTCGACATTGACGATGTTGTAGTCGCCGGTGATCATCATACTTTCATTGCCCACCAGGGTGTAATTATCGGGGCTTAACGCGGTGGTTCTGTAGCCCAGTTCAATGCGCTGGTACACATTGGAATCCACCTTGTGCGCCTGCTGGATGCCAAAGGGCAGCATAAAGTGCACACCCGCATCCGCGACGCGTGAAACTTTGCCAAAGGTGGTTACAACTGCCTGCTGTTTGTCATCCACTGTAAACCAGGTGGTTGAACCAATGGCAATCAAAAGTGCGACGACCACGCCAATGATGATGTAGCGTTTTATGATTTTAGGGTCAGTCGGCTTGCTGTTTTGGCCCTGCTGCACTTGAAAGCCGGGAAATCCTTTTCCGAAATCCATATCATTCTCCTCTTGTTAGAATCTTCTTAAAGATTAAAGCAAATCTATACTTTTGTCAATAAAACCAATGCCTGGCATCGCCCAGACACGGTCTTTGGGAACCTATTATAAGAAGGGACAGGCAAAGGGCTTTGTGTCTTCTTGGCAAAGCTCCTGCCATCATTTACACTGCAAGTTCAGCCTGGTTCGAGTCTGTAATTTGCCTTATGTCGTCAGCGCAGGTTAGATTTAAAAAAACATAAGAACACGCATTAAAAGAGATCAAAAAAGAGCATGATGAGTTCAGGGATTTGATCAAGAAGATCGAAGAAGCATCGGGAGAATCAAAAAAATCGCTTTTTGAGACACTAAAAATGGATGTAAGCGCGCATCACAAAGCGGAAGAATCAGTTTTGTTTCCGGATGTGAAGAAAAAGTCAGACGAAGATGGCAAAGACATTGTTCTGGAGATGGTCGAGGAACATCATCTGGGCAGCTATCAGATGGGTCTGCTGGAAAGAACCTCTGCAGACAATGAGACATGGGATGCGAAATTTGCCGTACTGAAAGAAGTTCTGACACACCACATGGATGAAGAGGAAAAAGATCTGTTCAAACAGGCCAAGAAGGTGCTGAGCAATGATGAGCTCACTGCGATGTATGAGCCCTTTGAAAAGAAAGAAGAAGCAGCCAAGTAAACCTTAGACAAGTTGGTGCAATTGGAACCGCAGATTAAGCTGTGGTTCCAATTTTTAAGTGACTGCGAAGGCGCGGCACATTCTCTGTCATTTTCTGCATAAAAAAGGAGGAGCTGCTAAATCTCCTCCTGGCCATTCATTGTCACAGATTGAACAGATTTATTTTTATCAGATTTCTTCTTGTCGTCTGTTTTTTTGGTATCTGAGTCTTTTTTCTCAGGTTCTTTGTCTTTTGTTAGGGAGGAAGACTTGGACTTGTCTTTTTCTGACTGCGGTTTTTTCTTATTATTGTCTTTTTTGTGATCCTGTTGCTTGTCAGCCATGATAGATACCTCCTCATTTTTTTGAACCTATGGATTGGAAC
>JAAZEI010000155.1 GCA_012512355.1 Clostridiales bacterium
GCCACCAGGGATATCCCATGCGTGCGCGCAAGCTCGATCGCCCGCCCCATGGCAAATTGGGCGTTGACAATGCCAAGCCCCAGGTTGCCGTCATAATTCTCAATCGCTCCAAAGGCATGGATGAGGCTGGGATGGGCATCCACCTGCACGATGCCCTCATCGATATTGCGGACAAGCCTTGAAAACCGGTTGATGCCGTGGGAATAGGTCCCCTCAAGTGAGTTGCGCGCCATCTCATGACTGACCGTATCCGCCTTGTCCGCGGGGCAATCCCGCGACAGAAGGACCCTGCGCAGTTCATCTTTGGCCGCTTCAAAGGGTATGTGTATCATATGGTGTCGTCCTTTCCCTCATCTAAAGCCATCATGATGAGCGGGCTGCAACTCTTGGGAAAAAGCAGCAAGCTGTATTGGCACTCCTTGTTCCCAGCTATATCTATCTGCGAGTATTCTAAGTGTATCCGGGAAGGATGTCAAAGCCCAGGGGAAAACTATAAAAGAAAACCTGCGGCCAAAGCCGCTGCCACAATCAGGGGCGTCGGTATTTTTTTCGTCAGTAAGAAGCCCCACTGTAATCAGCACCACCGTCAAGTTTAGCAGGGACCATCCGTTTTTGTGCATCAGGATGACGCCAGCTGCGGCAATGAGGCCGCCGGCTGCCGCAGTGATGCCTTTGAGGGACACCTTGATGCCCTTTATCAGCTTGAGCTTTTCCCATACTGGGTAGATGAAATAAATGAGCAGCAAACCCGGCAGAAATATGGCGATGCCGCTGATGACAGCACCCAATACCTGGGCAAAGCCGCTGCCCCCGCGCGCGGCCATACCTCCTGCGTAAGCGCTGAAGCTAAACATTGGCCCCGGCAATCCCTGCACCAGACCAAACCCCGTTAAGAACTCCTGATTGGTCATAAAGCCATTGACCTCGACGAGCTCACTGTACATCAGGGGCACCACCACCTGCCCGCCGCCAATCACCAGATATCCGCAACGATAAAAACGCTCAAACAAACGGATGATTTTACTGTCGGTGAAGATTGCCAGCAGGATGCTTCCCAGTGCAATAACAGCAAAGGCTATCAGATATCCCCAGGGCGGGCTGAGCCTGACGCGATGCCACAGCTCCTTCTCTTTTGATATCACCACACTGGCCAGCCCGGCCGTTAAAAGTACCAGCGGATATATCCAGGGCTGCCTGATGAAGTAGGTGGTGATGGCGCCAAACAAAAACAGCAGCAGAGTGGCCTTGTCCTTCACCACCTTCGTGCCAATGCGCCAGGCAGCCATCAGAATAAACGCCACCACCATGGGGCCGATAAAGCGCAGGCCATCCTGGGGGATATTCATCACCCCCATTAGCTGGTTCAAAAATGAAAGGGCTGTCATCAGCGCCAATACCGGCAGTGCCCACACCAGCATGGTCAGAAGCGCCAGCCAGGGCCCCCCCCATTTTATAACCAATCGCCACGATGGTCTGTGTGCTGCTTGGCCCCGGCAGGATGGTGGTAAGCGCAATCAATTCAACCAATTCTTCTTGGGTCAAATACTTTTTCCTCACGACCATCTGATCCGTAAAAACACCATAATGCGCCTCCGGCCCGCCATAAGCCCCAAGAGAGCAAATGAAGACATCTTTGAGAAAGATACCCCAAGGCACAGTCTGCTGTGTGGTTTTTTTCATTTTTGTCATGAAAGGATCCTTTCATCAGAGGGTCATCAGCAGGGTTTCAGTGAATACAAAGCTTAGCCAACCGTGTCAGCGTATTGTTTCATGTAATAGAACTTATACCCGGTTCCCTCACCTCTCATTCAGTTTTCAAATTGGGCTCAAATTAAAAAAGCCGCCAAGCATTTGCTGACGGCCTGAGGGAAATAATTTTTTTAAACGCTGATATCCCTGCGTCCCGTGACACGGAAAAACAGCAGCAGCGACAGCACGCTGGTAATCGTCAGCACTGTCGAATAGGCTGCCGCGTTGCCAAAGTTGTCGCGGATGATCTCAGTATATACGGCAACCGTCAATGTCTGTGTGGAAGCGCGGTACAGCATGATGGAGGAGGATAATTCACTGATCACTGTGACCCAGC
>JAAZEI010000156.1 GCA_012512355.1 Clostridiales bacterium
GATGAGCGCACCTTCGCCCTGCTTGAATCTTTCTGCCAGCAGCTCAATATCCCCCTGGAAGGCCAGCATAGCATCGCGGCACTCGACGAGGCCTTGGACGATTTTAACGAGCGCTTCAGCCCCGATGATGAGGATGATGACGGCCCCGGCTTGGATGAGCAGCTGCAGTACATGATCCAGGCGCTGGAGGGGCTGCCCTCGCTTCGCGAGCTGCCAGGCGACCTGCTGACCTCTCTGCTGGACATGCTGCCCGCGGGGCTGTTTTCAAAGGAATTGCAGGATAAGGTGAAGGCGGAGGCGAAGAGGCGGGGATGTAGGTACCCCCTTGATCTTGATGCGAATTCGCATAGAGTTAAAGCTAATTATTGACGAGCGTTTCATAATGTCTTACTATATATAAAACTCAGAGGATATCGGAGACTGTTTGCTAATTACTGGTATAAGCTTTGAATGTCCATGATAGTCAACAGACAAGCTGATAAAAAGGTATGAAAATAGCAGGTGTTTAAATGAACAATCCTTCAATGGAGAATAATATCATCCTTTATCAAACAGATGAAGGCAAAGTAGAGATTAAAGTTTTTTTTGCTGACGAGAATTTTTGGATGACTCAAATGCTGATGTCTGACTTGTTCCATGTCCAGAGATCGGCGATATCCAAACATCTGAAGAATATTTATGAATCAGGTGAGCTCGATAAAGAATGGACTGTTTCCATTTTGGAAACAGTTCAAAATGAGGGCGGCAGAGCAGTCAAAAGGAAGGTAGAATATTACACACTTGATGTGATTATTGCAGTCGGTTATCGTGTGAATTCTAAAAAAGCCACCCAATTTCGAATTTGGGCAACGCAAACCCTGAAGGAATATGTTCTCAAGGGCTTTGTCTTAAATGATGACATGCTAAAAAACGGAAAGCCCTTCGGCAAAGATTATTTTGATGAACTCTTAGAACGTATCAGAGAGATCCGAGCATCTGAACGCAGGGCATATCAAAAGATTGCCGATGTATTTGAACAAACCAGCAGTGATTACAGCCCTCAATCAGATGAAACAAAGACTTTCTATGCCTTCGTGCAAAACAAGATGCATTATGCCAACACAGGAAAAACAGCGGCTGAGATTATTCATGATCGCGCTGACAGCGGGCACCCAACCATGGGGCTCACAAACTGGAAAGCTTCGCCTGACGGCAAGATTATAAAAAGCGATGTCAAAGTAGCAAAGAACTACCTGAATCAAAATGAGCTGGACAGACTCAATCGTATCGTCACGATGTATATTGATTACGCTGAGTTTCAGGCTTTAAACAGCCAAATGATGACGATGAAGGACTGGATCACTATCACCGATGATTTTTTAAAATTTAATCGGCAGGAAATTCTTAAAGATGCAGGCCAGATCAGCCATGAAGCCGCGATGAAAAAAGTTAAAAACGAGTATGATAAATTTAGGGTCAAACAAGACCGGGATTACCTGTCAAATTTCGATAAAACCATGAAAAAGTATTTGCAGGGTGAAAAATAAACATATTCGATGCGCCTTCATCTATTTCAAAATAACCTTTGATTACAAATCTTGTCTTTGCCCATCTTTATATTGAATAGCCGGCAGCTCAATATCCCTCTATCGCAGGATGGACGGCCGCGGCATGCATGAGCGGACATGATCCAAGTGCTGGAAGGGCTGCCCTCGCTTCGCGAGCTGCCAGGCGACCTGCTGACCTCTCTGCTGGATATGCTGCCAGCGGAGCTGTTTTCAAAGGAATTGCAGGATAGGGTGAAGGCGGAGGCGAAGCGGCGGGGGATGTAGGGTACCCCCTTGATCTTGATGCGAATTCGCATAGAGCTAAAGCTAATGATTGACGAGGGTTTCATAAAGTCTTACTATATATAAAACTCAGTCAATAGCAAAGACGGTTTGCTCATTATTGGTTTAAGCTTTGAATGCCCATGATAGCCAACACACAAGCGGATAAAAAGGTATGAAAATAGCAGGTGTTTCAATGAACAATCCATCAATGGAGAATAATATCATCCTTTATCAAACAGATGAAGGCAAAGTAGAGATTAAAGTTTTTTTTGCTGACGAGAATTTTTGGATGACTCA